>JAZUJY010000132.1:0-3253 GCA_045643005.1 Oscillospiraceae bacterium
CTGAAGCTTCATATATGCTGTTTCACTTGAAGCTCCGTCAAGCATGATATCAACACTGAAGCTGTATGTTTCACCCTGCTTGTAGTCGGCCATTGAATACTGAGCACCATGCCATGTATCAGAACGGTCAGTAACATAAAGTGAACTGCTTCCGGAATATTTATTGCTTCCTGATGATTTTACAGAGCATCCGCCTCTTCCGGTCCAGCCGTCAGCTGAGCCTTCAAAGTCGCTCTGAACATAATAGCCGTTTGAGTCAGACGACATTGCTGCAAAAGCATATGACGTCATTCCGGCACACAGCAGCAACGCGGTCACTGCCGATGTAATCCTTTTCAATTTCATATAAAATACCTCTCTGCTTTTCTCAAAAAAATATATCATCCATTTAACACTGTTTTTTGTATCTGCTGACAGTATATGAAAATATTCTTCTGATAATCATTATGTCTGTGGCTTTATAATAATAATATATTTATGGTTATATATCCTATAAGTCCAGTCTATTTAAGACTTAGTTTTATGATACAATGCAATCGTACCATTTTCAACTCAAATTTTAAATATATAGTGGACAAAATGAAGATTTTTATATTGACACAGACAAATTTGTGCCATATAATAAAAATAGGGGTTAAAGTTTGGAGGTGTCTAAAAATTTGAACACTCAAAATAAAAAAAGGCTTGTTTTCGGAGTCATTACCGGACAGGCAGACGATTCTGAACAAAAACAGCTTCTGTACGGAATGATATCACAGGCACAGGCACTGGATGTTGATATAGCGGTCATTTCAAATATATACAACACAACAGAGGATATCACAGCAAGCAGTGCAGAAAACAAAATATATGAAACCATGCTTTCATCGTATTTTGACGGTTTTATATTCACGGCAGAATCATTTTTGTATGAACCACTGAAGCAAAATCTCAAAAAAATGATAAAAAGTACAAATTTACCTGCAGTTGTAACATGCAGCAACCAGTCAGGATTCAAATGTTTTAATTCAAATGACAGACAATGCTTTTTTGAGATAACTGAACACCTTATAAAAAAACACAATTTAAAGGATATAGATATTCTGACCGGTCCGGAAACATATGAAGAATCCAAGCTTCGTACTGAAGGATACAGAGACGCTCTTGAAGCAAACGGTATACGATTTGATCCTTCAAAAGTACATTACGGAGATTTCTGGTACACCTCGGGAAAACTGCTTGCAGAAAAATATCTTGATGGTGAACTGAAAATGCCGAAAGCACTTATTTGTGCAAATGACTATATGGCTTACAGCTTTTGCGACACCATGACTGATGCAGGAATAAAAATACCTGAACAGATCTCAGTTACAGGCTATGAATATATTGATCAGCGAATATATCACCACCCTGTCCTTTCCACATATGACAAGGGACGACACGAGCTCGGCGCCAAAGCCGTACGTTTTCTGTTCGAAACCATCACCGAAAAAAAAGCAGAACCGGTCATTCCATTCAAAAGCGGCTTCATAAGAGGTGACAGCTGCGGATGTGGTGCGGATCCTATAACTCTTGTAAAAGAAAAACGAAAAGCAGCCAAGGAAAACAATTATCTTTTCCTAAGTCTGAACAGTCAGTTTGAACAAAAGCTCACAGAATGTTCATCTTTTCAGGAACTGATTTCAACAGCACAAAAATATACCTTTCTCATCAGAGATCTGTACAGTCTTTCTTTCTGTATCTACGAAAACTGGTATGATTCTAAGATTCATGATTTTAAATCAACTGATGAACATTTGATCTGTTACTGCATAAAAAGCGGACAGGAAGATGATTATACACCTGTGTATTTCAACAAAAGCATAAAACTTCCATCGAGAATCTGTTCAAACGATAAACCGCTTGCTTTCTATATATCTCCCGTATTTTATCAGAAACGTATATTTGGATGTCTGATACTTGCATACGACAAGCCTGACGGATACGATTCAATTTTCAGGAACTGGATCAAGACATTTTCAAACGCTCTTGAATTTCTGAGAATGAAAAATGATAACAACTATCTTATGAAATGTCAGAATCTTTCAGAAAGATATGATACAATAACCGGGCTTTTCAACGACTCCGGATTCAAAAATGCTCTTTCTTCATTCAATCAGAATGAAAAGATCACATTCGTAATGCTTAAAACAAACATGTTTTCAGACGGAATAGCACCGGGTGAACACAGCAGAAGGATCACAGAAGCCAAAGACATCGCCAAAGCTTTTTCAATGCTTTCATCAAATGACAAGGAAATAGTCGGAAGGATCGAACAGGATACATATTTATTTGCCGGAGTATTTCATACTGAGCATGAGATCATGGCAGACAGACTAAGGGCGATCATTATCCACAACACAGATCTTATTAAGGAACAGGGGATCGACTACTTTGCATGTGCTTCACTAAACACTGAAAACGGCATTTCATACAGCAATGTTGTCAGCAAACTGAACTCTTGTATTGCCAAAGAAAAAGAAGCCGTCTCAAAACTCAGATCAGATCCTGAATACTATAAATTCACCGGTATAAGAAGCAGGATATATGCAATGCCTCAGAACGATTTTTCTTCATCTGACCTTTGCCGCGAGCTCTGTTTCTCAGAAGGACACTTCAGAACTCTCTATAAAAAATATACCGGAATAAGTTTCCATCAGGACTGCATCTTAAGCAGGATCACTCTTGCAAAATATCTTCTGAGCACATCATCATCCGATACATCTGCAATAGCATCAAAGTGCGGATACAGTGATGAAAAATATTTTATGAGGATCTTCCGACAGCAGACCGGCATGACTCCCGGTCAGTACAGACAATATTTTTCATTATCGCAGTAAAATATCATAAAAAAAGATCTCCCGATACGGAGATCTTTTTTTATCGAAAAACGTCCTCTGCCGGAACCGGCAGAGGACGTAAAAAATCAATTTTTATTTTAAATTTTCTCTAAGATCAGTTAAAAATCCATGAATCAAATTCAAGACTATCGCTGAATACGAAGTAAAGATCCTTTGTTCCGTTTATGTCATTTACAGGAGCTGTGATCTCTGACATGCTGCCTGCAGGTACTTCGACGTATCCTATTGCTTCACCTGTAGGACTGCCTGTACAGATTTTGATCACTCCGCCCTTTGATGATGATGCCTTTACTGTTACTGATGAAGCACCCTTGGAGAAGTTTACTCCGCTTACCTTGATCCAGTCGCCCTTGTCGATCTGAGTAACAACTGTG
>JAZUJY010000133.1:0-20886 GCA_045643005.1 Oscillospiraceae bacterium
AAAAATAAAAAATAAGGATGTAGGATTTACGACATGCTTATATGTCATTTTTCCTACATCCTTATTATATCATTTGCACATATCACGAAGATATGTTACCTGCACCTGATTTTTTTCAAAGCTCTGCTTTTAACAAGCAGAGGCAATTCGAAGAATTGCTTTAGTTCAGTAGGAGATTGAACTCCTACTGAACGAGAGAATAGACCCCGCCGCCTATAGAGGCGTGGGATATCCTCTGTATTGTTATATCATTTATTGACTTTGATATCAGTTTTCCAGAAGCTTGTTCTTAAGCATGATCAGATCAACGATGGTCACTTTTTCATCGCCGTTCATATCCAGTGCAGCTTCAGAATAATCAGCATCTTCCGAAAGAAGATAATTTACAAATACTGAAAGGTCTGCTGCATTTACTATACCGTCTGAGTTTGCATCTCCGCAAAGTACATTTTCAGCATTATCAGCATTTTCGGTATTGTCAGTATTTTCAGTATCATCAGTAATTTCAGTATTTTGAACATTTTCATCTTTGCTTCTTAGTTCATCTGCAAGATAGTAAAGCTCATAAAAAGCCTGCTTCGGTTGTTCATAATAGTCAAAAAGAACATTGTCCTTCTTTTCACCCCAATGACCGTACGTAAGAGCCTTGTCAGAAGCACCTGACATAGTAACTGAAGAAATATGATCTTTATTTTCAAGACAGATCTTCATTATTTCTGTAAACAGCATCTCAGACTCACCATATGAAATTTTGTACATTTCAAGATTTGTAAGCTCGATGTCAAGGCCAAGATCTGTAAATTTGTAAAATGCATCTTTCCACATATCCGGAGTAACCCCTGCATAGGAAAGCCAGCTCTGCATACCAACGCCGTCAAGAACTCCGAGCTCCTTAAGAGATGCTGCAAGCTCTGCTATTGCATCACATTTTTCAGGATAGTACTCGTTATAATCACTTAAGAAAAGCTTACATTCTTCAGGTGCATACTGTCTTGCATATCTGAATGCATTTTCAATATAACTTTCATCACCGTAAATTTCCATCCATGTGTTGTTCTTAGCAGCTCTGATGCTTCCTGTGTCATTTTCAAACACCTCGTTGCATACATCATATGATGAAACAACAAGCTTAGGATATTTTTCCTTCAGTTCTGCAAATGTATTTTTTATAAAGCTCTCAAGACGTTTGTTCATTACTTCAGGAGATACGAGTTTTTCGCTGCTGCTGAAGTTTTCCCTGAAAAACCATGAAGGAGTCTGGCTGTACCATACAAAACAGTTTCCTCTTATTGAAATTCCGTTATCCTCACAGAATTTCAGTATTTTATCTGCATTTGAAAGATTGACCTTTATATCGGTATCACTTCCGGAGCTGATCGTACTTTCCATGTCAAGGATCATATCGGGAGTAAGAGCCGAAGGAGTCAGCAAATTATAGTTCTTCTTAAGGAAATCTGCAGAAGTGTCCGGTTCATTAATGTGGTTTATAACTGCCCCGGCTTTGAAAAAGTCTTCAAAAACATCTTTGAGCCCTGTATTCTGTCCGATCTGTTCTTTCTGAGCTTCTCTTTTTCTCATTTCTTCAGCCAGTTCACATAATTTGTAGTAGGCTTTTCCGGGACTCAGGTTACTGTTAAACAACCTTCTTATATCGGATCTTCGCCATCTCCATACGTTATCGGATGCATCACTCGGAATATCAAATGTAATAAGATTTGTTGTTTCTTTGTTTTTCATGCACAGACGGAAAATCTCAGCATATTGTTCTGCTGCCGTGTCTTCATTATTGTTGCATGAAAGATTCAATTCAGTAAACTGAACATCTACGCCAAGGCTCTTGAAATCATAGTATGCTTTTGCGACATCCATGATCATGGAATCACTGCATATGAAATATCCCTGCATGCCTATTCCGTCTAACAGACCATCATAGCAAAGACCGCTTGCAAGATTATAAATATCATCACGTTTATCGGGCATATATTCATTGTAGTCACTGTAAAACAGCTTGCAGTCCTCAGGCGCATATTCTCTTGCATATTTGTACGCATTATAGACAAAGCTGTTGTCACCACCGTATACTGCCATCCAGTAGTTGTTATCCTTGGGTCTGTACCCGCCGCCATCATTTACAAATAGCTCCTTGCATACATCATATGCCTCTATTTTCAGCTTAGGATACTTTTCCTTTATTTCTGCAAAAGTGTTTTTAATAAAGCTTTCAAGACGCTGATTCATTACTTCAGGAGAAACATAGTCAGCACTCATATCAAAGTTTTCCTTAAAAAACCATAAAGGAGTCTGACTGTACCATACAAAACAATTGCCTCTTATCGGGATTTCATTTTCCTCACAGAATGAAAGAACCTTATCTGTGCTCTCATTGAATGAAACTATCGTTTCTACATTGTTTCCATCCTGTTTGCATTTCTTCTGGTCGATTATATTTTCCGGAACCAGTTCATTTGCAGGAGTAATAGAATTATAATGCGTTTTGATAAAATCTCCGTAATTCTGAATGTCAATTACACTTGCTCTTGTTCCTGTTCTGAAAAATCCTTCACATACATCCTTCAAAGGTTTAATATTGTCTTTTTTATCAGTATCCTGCAGTTCGGAAGATACCGGCATGGTGTCAGTCCCGGCATATGCAAAAGGAAATGTACCTGCTGTCATGGTAAACGCCATTGTCATTCCTGACAAAGCTGCTACTGTTTTTCCAAATAAGTATTTTTTCATTTTTATTCGTCGAACAAAATCGACTTTCGCCTCCTTATAAAACTGTTATCGTCATATAAAACGATATTTATGTTTGTTGTATTAAATACAATACTGCAACATAACACTAATAATACTTTTAAAAAACAAAATAAGCTACACAATTTACACAAATGATGCTATAATATTTTATTTATCCCGAGAAAAATTTTATAATTCTGTTACTATATTTTTTATTCATAAGAATCCTTTACAGCAGTTTCAAAGCTCTGCTTTTAACAAGCAGAGGCGATTCGCAGAATCGGTTCCCGCTCAGTCGGAGATTGTACTCCGACTGTTTGGTCAGATAGAACCCGCCGCCTGCAGAGGCGGGGGATATCCTCTGTGTTGTTATACTTACACTGCATTCCATGACATAAAAAAATATTCATGAACCATTATTTTAAAACAAATACACAACTGTCTGTTTTATAGGCTTTAGCAGGTTCACCGAAAAAGTCAAAATCCTCTGACATTACTTTTCCCGAATATACTTTATCCCAGTCTGCAAGATTTTCTGCTGCATAATTCTTTCCAAGTTCACATGTTCCATGAGCTGCATATATTCTGTCAAATTCTTTACTGCGGGCGATCAGCTTTTTTAAAGAGTCTCCAAACGCCTCAGGGACCCTGCCGTAACCGAACATGAAGATCTTGTCATCTGAAACCGTATCACCGGCATACAGTGACCTTCCTGTTTTGTCAAGCACAGCAATACTTCCTTTGGTATGTCCTTTCACTGTGATAATTTCAAGTGTTCTGTTTCCAAGTTCAATTATCTGTCCGTCAGTAACAAACACCGGTTTAAGATCCGGATATTTTTCTGAAAAATTAAAATCCTTATAGTCTTCTTCAGAAATATATACACTTTCAAAATCAGCGTTTCCTGAAACATGATCAACATCACCATGCGTATTAAAAAGTATCAGTTCTCTGTCAGTGAGCGTTTCTGCAAGCTTAAGTGCTCCTTCTCCGGCAAACCCGGTATCAATAACAACAGCTTTTTCATCACCGATAAGAACAAACCATCTTACCACACCTTCCTCAATACTGTACAAAAAATCAGATATTCTATTCACTTTTCTTTCAAATTCCATTTTATAATGCCCTTCTTTCAAAATATGACTGTATACAAAACTAAATTTTTCTGACAAATCAGGATATAATATGTTTAATTATAACACATTTGTTTTAATATTTCAACATAACACTAAAAAAAGCCGACACATTATTGTGACGGCTTTTTATGTTTAAGAAGAAAATATTACAGAGAATCAGTATCACCAACGATATATCTTAACAGTCTTACCGCATCAATTGTTTTGAGCGATCCGTCGCCGTCGATATCAGCATTTTTGAACTGTTCATCTGTCAGCTTTACAGAACCGACGATCCCCTGGAGAATGATCCTTACATCTGATGTGGTAAGCTCTGAGTCACCGTTAAGGTCTCCAAGCTTTGCGGATGATGGCGTTTTAACTGTTGATTCAGTTGATGATGAAGTTGTTGTAACAGCAGGAGCCTTTGCAGTAGTAACTGTGGTAACAACAGGAGCTTTTGCTGTAGTAACTGTGGTAACAGCCGGAGCCTTTGCAGTAGTAACTGTGGTAACAACAGGCAATTTTACTGTAGTAGCATATGTATTGACCGGTACTTTATTTGTAGTAACAGTTGTAACGGCCGGAACATCAGAACTTCCGGTCGGTACTCCATACTTAACGACATATGCTTTTTCTATAATTACAGGATCCAAAGGCTTGTCATTTTCAGGATCTGTTGCTGTATTATTACATATATCTGTAACTATATCCAGTCCTTCATAAATCTGACCAAATACTGTATAATAGCCATCGAGCCATGGTGTTCCGCCGTTTTCATCATATGCTTTGCAGGCATTGTCAGTATAATTTATATTAGTGTTGTACAGACGCGTTTTCATAAAAGATTCTATATTATACTGCTCTCCGACAACTATATAGAACTGACTTCCGTCATTGGAAGTACGTTGTCCGCTGTTTGCATAAGCAAGTGCACCTTTTACATGATAAAGATATTTCGAATATCCTCCGTCAAAATATCCTCCCCAGACGCTTTCTCCGCCGGTTCCGGTTCCCTTCGGATCACCGCCCTGGATCATAAAGTCAGAAATTACTCTGTGAAAGGTCAGTCCGTTATAGTATCCCTGAGATACAAGAGATGTAAAGTTTTCACATGCTTTCGGAAGAAGTTCCGGAAAAAGCTTTATTCTTATTGTTCCCTTGTCTTTGATGACCATTTCAACTATTTCTTCACCAAATTTCGGCATTGTGTAGTTCATCATATCGGTGTATCCTGAAGATTCATCCAGAACAACAGCACCGGTATCATATGCCTTAATATCAGTTGTAACTGTTTCTGTGAAGTTTGCCATCATGCAGATAATTGATGCGCTGATAATAACTGACAATATTTTTTTCATAATTCTTTTCCTGTATAACCAGATCATATCCCGTCAGAAGATCTGATTACACTTTTCCTTTCGATAATTTGTATTTATTAATATATTTCCATAATCAACTCATTTTAATTTCAAAGCTTTATGTTTTTCAAAGAAGAACTTTGAACATCGTTCCCAAAAAACTTCAGCCACATATATGTATACCACAATTTTGTAAAAAATTCAAGTCTCCTGTCCGGACATCAGCTTATCATCCACTCTGCATGGCTTCCTTCTGCGTCCTTGGTAATGACCAGCTTGTTATCTATCTCATGCTTCAATTCTGTTACATGAGAAATAATCCCTATCATCTTTGAGCTTCCTGCCATCTGCTGAAGAACTCTTATGGCCTGATTTCTTGAATGGTCGTCAAGAGAACCGAAGCCCTCGTCAATGAACATAACGTCCAGATTTACAGCGGATGAGTTTTCCTGTATCTGATCTGACATGCCGAGCGAAAGTGCAAGTGCAGCCATAAAGGATTCGCCTCCGGAAAGGGTGCCGACTTCTCTTTCCTTGCATGTAACAGCGGAATATACTTTTAGATCAAGACCCTTGTTTGCACCCCTGGATGCAGACTGTTCGTCGAGCATTCTGAGTTCATACTGTCCGGCAGACATATTTTTGAGTCGGATATTTGCTGACCTGAGGATCCTGTCAAGGTAATAGCGCTGAACAAAGGTTTCGATATCCATTCTGCTGCCGGTGACTTTTCCGTTGAGTCTTTCGTAAAGTCCGTTCACAACTGAATATGATTTTATCGCATCTGCGGATCTTGCCAGAACAGGGATGATAAGATCCAAAGCCTCCCTGTTCTTTCTGTGAAGCTCTTTTGCAGCTTCGTGATATGACTGCATTTTGTTCTTTCGCTCTTCGGCCTCATCCTTCTCTTTCTTAAGTGCAGCATAATCTGGTTCGCTTTTTCCTGAAACAGCTTCTTCTGAAGTTTTCTTTACTGCCTCGGCTTTCTGTTTCTTCTCTGTATGAGCCTGGATTTCTTTACGAAGCTCATCTGTATATGACTTCCTGTATGAAGAAATTATTTTCAGGAACTCTTCCTCACTGAACTTCTTTTCGTTTAAAACGCTCACATATTCATCGTATTTTGCCGCTCTGTTTTCAAGTATTGACTTCTCTTTCTGCTCAAAATCGGTGATCAGCGTCTTTATCTGTTCAAGCTCAGTCATCGCTTTTTCTTTATTTTTACAAGCTGTATCGTAATTTTTCTCAGCTGTATTTTTTTTCTTTGAAGCGAGGTCCAGAGCATCATCGGCTGCCTTCTCATCACTGTATCTGAGTTTGCTTTTATTCTCTTTGATGACTGTTTCAAGAGTTATTATCTCAGAAGATTTTTTATCCTTCTCTGTTTTAAGGACTTCTATGGAAGCTTCGATATTTGGGATCTCTTTTTCAGCATTTTCGCGTTTATTGGAAAGATCTTTGAACTTTTCGGCATCTGATTTTGCAAGGCTGACTTTGTTCTGTATTTCCCTGCTGTGTGCTCTGAATTTTTCAAGCAGTTCTTCAAAAGGAGAACCTTCTGAAATATCCTTAATAAACTCGGAGAGGGCTTTGGCAAAGCTTTCAGTCTTTTCAGTGAGACTTTCATTGTCTTTATCAAGTGCGGTCTTCATTTCACCGCATTTGCCCGATAGCCCGACCTGTTCTTTTCCGATATCATCAGCTTTATTTTTCAAATCATCAAGATCCTGCATGGTTATATCTTTTGCTTCTTCACTTAACGGGCATGGAGAAGGGTGAACGGTTGAACCGCATACAGGACATTCTTTATTATCTTCGAGCTCAAGTGCGAGCATTCCGGCCTGTGAGTGAATATATATTTTACGTTTTTTTTCATACTTATCTTTCGCTTCATCATATTCTTTGCTTTTTAATGATAATTTTTCAAGCTGTGTTTTATATTTTTTCTCTTCTTCTCTTATTTGCTTCTGAAGATCGGTCACTGATTTTACATAGTCCTCAAGAGAATTATATCTTTCTTCCTCTTTTTTTGCCATCTCATATTTTTGCTCTGCTCCGTCAAGCTTTTTGAGCTCATCGCTGTAAAGCTTAAAATCAGCCTTGATCTTAGTCGATTTATCGTTTGCACGACCAAGATCATCTTCAAGTTTTTTCATTTCTTTTCCGGCAGCTGTTAGTTTTACTGATGACTCCTCAACAGATCTGAAGATCTCTTTTGAAGCTTCAACGTCGTTTTTGACTTTTGTATACTCATCCTTTATTTTTCCGAAAGCCTCATTTTCTTCTTTTTCCTTTTCAGTAAACAGACAGAAGCTTTCTTCAAGTCCGGGCTGTTTTTTCTTATTATTCACGTATTCTTCATGTTTGTTTTTATAATCATCATCCGCAGCCTTGTATATTTTGTATACTGAATCTGTTTCATACGCTGCTTCTATGCTGCGTGCAAGTTTTTCCTTTTCATTAATTGTTTCCTGCACTTCCGTGCACTCCATGATCTCTTTCTCTGCTTTTTTCAGATTATCAAATGAAGCCTTAAGAGTATCAGCCTGAGCATTTTTCTCTATTAAAGCGTTCAGCTCGGATTCTGCTTTTTTCAGATCCTTTTCAGCCTGCGTTTGTAAATCTTTGAGATGACCGCACAGCAGATTCATTTTTTCTGTCAGCAGACCAGCCTCGGCTGTGTTAATACTGTCAGAGGATGATATCCTTCGAATAAGATCTTTAAGCATCTGAGCGTCTTCATAATCTGCCGGAACGGTTATTTTTGCTGTCGCCTGCCTGTATTCCATACCGGCTTCCTTTACCAGGTCATTTTTTTCATCTTTTCGTTTTTTGAGTTCATCTACTATCTTCTGATAAATATCAGTTTTGAAGAGCTTGCTGAATATCGCCTTTTTATCCTTTGTTTCGCCTCTCAGGACCTCCATAAATTCGCCCTGTGCGATCATGCCTGTCTGCATGAACTGGTTTTTGGAAAGTCCGGTCACCTCGGCTATTTTCCTATCGGTTTCATCGTTTGAACCTATAAAAATATTGCCATCCGGAAGCGTTAGTATTACTTCACCATTTTTTTCAACGGTACCCTGCCCTCTTTTTTTATTTTCAAAATGCTTTGGTATTCTCTTTACTGTAAAATTCCTGTCCTCTCCGTCTGTCTTTTCCGAGAAAATAAGCTCAACAAAAGGAACAACATCAAAATCTGAAAACTGACTCTGCATCTCAGTTCCCGTTCTTACTTTATTTGACGAGGAACTCGTTTCACCGTAGAGAGCATACACCATCGCATCAAAGATCGTAGTTTTTCCGGCACCGGTATCGCCTGTGATCAGAAAAAGGTTCTGGTCAGGCCTGGTAAAGTCAATTACCTCTTTTTTTCCGTATGAACCGAATGCCTGCATGGTAAGTTTTATCGGCTTCATGCTTAGTACGCCTCCTTTACGGTATTTATAACATCCTCAAGAAGTGATGTTTCCTCTTCTGTTATTTCACCTAAAAAGCTTTTGCAAAGTTCAAACTCGTCAAGTTCCTTATCATCCGTATATTTTATACTGTAATCCGCATGTTTACGAACTTCTCTTCTGATTTCAAGCAGATTTGGGAAAGCGAGCCTGAGTATGTCCTGCATACCTATCACATCAAGATCTTCTTTATCTGTGATTATCACTGTTACATAGTCACTGCAGGCCTGTTTTTGAACTTCACTCAGAGTGCCTGTGATGGTCCTTACTTCACGGCAAGGCTTAAGCTCGAGAACTTTAGTATTTATGCTGCCTTTTTCACCTGCCTCGACCATAATAATGCCTTTGGTCTGCCCCTCCTCACTGACCGAACACGCAAGAGGAGTTCCGCAGTATCTCCATTTTTCATTTCCGACCTTCATTGGTTTGTGAATATGTCCGAGAGCAGCATAATCAAATTTTTCAAGTGCTGTTGATCTTATCTCATCGATATTTCCGACAGTTCTTATTTCCGAATCCATACGCTCAATTTCATCTGCCGTTTTTCCTGCAGGCAGATAGAGCTGGTGGCTGACAAGTACATTGCGCTTTGAAGTATCTATATTTTCACGTTCTATAAGGAAATGAACAGCATCGTTGTATGAAAGATTGTTTCCGTTATCATCGGTGCCTGTGATCAGTTTCACCATCGAAGGCTTTACAAACGGAAGCAGATAGAAGTTTATTTCTCCATGCTCATCACTTAAAACTACCTTTTCTATGTATTCATTTTCATTCTGAGGCGGCATTCCGATCATATGGATATGCTGACGGCAGAGAATGCTCCTGAACTGATTCACTCTGGCCGCACTGTCATGATTTCCGCTGATCATCATTATCTCACAGTCCCAGGCTGCAGCGGAAAGTGATGAAATAAAGTCATCGAACAGAAGAACTGCTTCAGCTGACGGCACAGACTTGTCGTAAATGTCGCCCGCGATAAGGACGGCGTCCGGTTTTTCTTTTTTTGCATATTCGATGATCTGGTCAAATACATATTTCTGATCTTCGCTGAGATCATGATTTATAAGCTTCAGACCTATATGCAGATCTGACAAATGAAAAAATTTCATGGCTGATCCTCCCCGTGATAATCTGCCTTTTACATAAAAATGTGAATTTGGCGAAAATTATTTTAGATATATTAATTATATTACATTTTATCAATAAAAACAATAGAATCACTATGCTGATATTTCATATTTTCAGAAGTCTTATTTTCAGAAGGAATAATAAGCACTATATTTATCAGAAGCATTCGGAACAGATCATGAAATAATCAAAAAGTCTTGGATAAACCATATTCTTAAATAATCAAACAAACGCTAAAACATTACGACAGATCTTTAAGTTGAATAAAAATGCAATTGTCTTCCGATCAACGCAGCTATGCTGATCGGAAGGCAATCTATGTCGTTTGGCTTCTGAATTTTCCGGAATATCATATTCTGTAACAGTACAGAGGATATCCCCTTTCTCTTAAGGATGCGTGAGCTGTTCTTCCGCTCAGTCGCAGTACGATCTCCGGAGCGGGAAACAATTCTTTGAATATAAATCAGTAACTAATTCAGAAATGTCACCAGAAAATTTACTATCTTACTGATTATCTGAATATCTGTATTAAGATCTCCGGTTTCAAGGGAATGATTTGCGCCTTCAAATGTATACAGATTATATTTTCCTGTAAGTTCGTTCATGTTTGAATAAACAGTACTGCTGCCGCACCATGGATCTGAAAGACCATGAAAAACGTAGCCTGCGCCTGCTTTCTTCAGTCCTTCAAACGTATCAGCAACAGGGGTAAAACACAAATGAATCACATTCATTATACCATGTTCTGCCGCATAGCGTGATGCCAGAACAGTTCCGAGACTTTTTGAAATAAACAGCACACTTTCATACTTTGAAAGATCTGTATCTGCAAGCTGATTCTCTATCTGAACATATGCGGCCTCCTGAGCAGCCCTCATGGATTCAATATTTCCTTTATCTACAAACGGAAGATCCGAATACGTCAGTTCCTTTATCTGATATTCTGACTTCATGGCTGCTTTTTTTGAATAATATAAAAGCGGCTTATCAGAATGATATCCTATTCCCGGAAATATTACTGCAATTTTCATTAATTATCCTTCTTTCTTAATCAAGCTCAACTGAATTATCCCCGCCTGAATCAGACGGGGATAACCAATTTATTTAAATAAAAAATCATTAAAAATATCATAAGCAAAAGGATCATTTGGATCTTTTCTGTTGCCATATTTAAATTCTAAAATAAATACAGGAATGATCAGTATAAACAAGGTAAAAATCGGTGAAACAAATATACTTGCTATACAAAATACAATAAAAGCAACCAGCATATAACTTACAAATTCTTTAGCAATTCTTTTTGTAGAAGTGTTTTCCGAATTGTATATCAGGCTCTTCATTTTTTGCAATTCCGAAATATAATATTTGGTTTTACTTGAATAATTTGAAATATTGTTCATGCTTGTATTTTGCATAAAACATAACTGATTGAACAGATCAATTGAAGTATCGTATATTCTTAAAAACTTATCGTTTTTTTCAAACCATTTTTTATGTTTATCAAGGTATTCAAGGCATTCTCTTAATTCCCTTAAGTCATCATTAAAATCATACCACCTGGGAACACCACTGACGCACGGAGCATTATTATTTGAATAAGTATTTGCATAAGGCATCGCAGTTGGGGCAGCTGTGTTTCTATAACACAAATTATTATGATAATCTGCTGTATTTGCTGATGTTTTGCTGATATCGATTTTCTTTCTTTGACAAGCATTATTTTCATTCATAAAATGCGCCTTCTTTTGTTTCTTTGTTTTTGTTTCTTTGTTTTTGTTTTTTGAATTTTATTGTCTACTGTTTGTCATTTCTCTTTAATTATATTTTACTACAACGACAAAAAAATGTCAAGTATATTATTAATTGATTTTGCTGTTATCTGTTCATTTTAATTAGTGTTCCTGAAACATAACTAACGCCTGTGAATAATGAGCAGGAAATGAAATATAACAACACAGAAGATATCCCCCGCCTCTGCAGACGGCGGGTTCTATCTGACCAAACAGTCGGAGTACAATCTCCGACTGAGCGGGAACCGATTCTACGAATCGCCTCTGCTTGTTAAAAGCAGAGCTTTGAAACATAATACAGATGAACTAAAAATATTGACAACAGCTTATTTTTTCTTTTTTATTCCGGCTATTAATCGGGATAGTCTTTTATAAGGTTTATAAATCAAACATAAAATCAATAATATCGGAAATTCAGATATTGTCAATCTAAATAACTGTAAAACGCCTGCCACGCCGCCAATAATTTCCAATATCGGTAAAAGAATAATTGAAAGTAATAAACTGAACCATACTTCTTTCATATTTTCTTTTGCTGTTGTATCAGCCGATTCCGGACCATCGTACTGTCCGGTACCGTCAATTATCGACTTAAGTTTTTCATTATATTTTATCAGGTCTTTTGTTTGTCTTGAGACTTTTAAAACAGTATTAATATTATACTGATGAATATTACATATATTGTTGTACATTTCTTTTGAAATTTTCAAAAGATTCGTCCAGTACTTAACTTGTGAATAGTCTCTGACTTTAGTCCTCCATTCAGGATGTGAATCAATATAATCGACAGACTGTTTTAATTTTGAAATATCATTATAATAAGTCGGCCATGCTTTTAAATATTGAGATGAAATAGTTGCCGGAGGACTGCTGTTTATATATGCACTGACATTTGGCAATACATCTTCCTTATTCAGAATAACATTACAGAAATCATTATGGTAATCATAAGTATTTGCACCGTTTTTAGAGATATCTATCTTTTTTCTCTGTGGAATTATATCTTCCTCCATAAATATACACCTTCTTTTGTCATTGCATTTTTTCAGGCAAAATCAATTTTATACGCCCAAGCCCGGACATATATTACAGATTTAACATCATTTATCAGAATTATTATACTGCTTATACACAAAAATATCAAGTGTCTGCAAAAAAGAGAATATTCTTCACATTTAAGATGAAGGATATTCTCTTTGCTATTTTTATGAATAAAAAAATATTAATTATTTTTAAGCTCCTGTCCGTATTCAAGGCTGTAGACCTTTAACCACCATGCATCGTCCTGTGCATAGTCAAATATTGCTTTCTGAATAATCTTTTCATCCAGTTGCTGTACGATAATTATCGGTGTTCCGGATGATAAAAATCCATCCTGCATCTCATTTCTTACCCACTGTATGGTTGCAACTGCAGGACTGTACTCCTTCCCGTCCTCAAGCTCCACACGAATATCGATCTTTGCGTTGCGTTTATCATATGATGACAGTGGGATTGGATAAGTTATGCTTTTTACTTTCATGTTCAAATAATTCCTTTCAAAACTATAATATCTATGTTTGCGGTCATATTTTCATACTAATGTGACCGGTGCTGATGAATAATATAGGAAACCATGACACTTTTTGATTATATCATAACTCAGCTGCAAAAACAATTATTATTTTCGAAGACGGATCATTACCCATTGTATCGTAAGTTGTTTCTTTTAGTAAAACAGCATTATTTACATTGATTTATTACTGTTTTTGAAGTATAATATAATAATAAAAATTTATGATAAGGGGATGAATATATTGAACGATCAGATGAAGTCTGTTCGAAAAGGCGTTACTTTCTTCAATCTTTTTATGTGGTCATATCAGGTAACGATATCGTGTATCTGTTTTTTTTATAAAATTTACTTTCTGTTATTTGTACTGATTTTTAATTTCTGTTTATCAAATATAAACTGGATCGCTATAAAAAAAGAAAAATATCTCAAAGCAGTAAGTACAATATACTTTGAACTGATCCTATTTATGGCTGCCGGAACAGTGTCACTTGGAATGAATTACGGATTTTATCTTTATGGGATCTCCATGATCACAGTGTTGTTTTATACAAACTATATGTGTGAAATTCTTAAAAACGGACAGGTAAAAGAAAAAGCTGTAATAACTGCCATTCTTGTATCCTATGTTTCTTCTTTTCTGCATTCAATAATATACGGACCAATTTATTCTACAAGTGATACCATGTCATACTTGTTTTTTGCCGGAAATTCCGCAATGGTATTTGGGGTTCTCATTATCTATATGAAGCTTTATATCAATACCATCAGAAATACTGAACAGATGCTTGAAAAAACAGCAAACTGTGATAAACTAACCGGTCTTTTTAACAGACATTATATTCTTTCCTATATGGACAGTCTTACTGAAAAAGATCTTGCAAGCTATAGTATAGCGATACTGGATATCGACAACTTCAAGAAGGTAAATGACACCTACGGACATAACGCCGGAGATTTTATTCTGAAAAGCGTTGCGGACATTGCCAGGGATTTCTTTTCTGAATGCACAGTCTGCAGATGGGGCGGCGAAGAATTTGTTATTTTAGGCCCCATGGATACAGTATCTGAGACAAAGCTTGATGATATGAGAAAAAAGATAGCTGAAACCGTACTGGATTATAACGATAATCGGATAAACGTCACAGTAACGATCGGTACAGAACGGTACAGTGAAGGAATAGATACAGACAAATGGATCTCCATCGCTGATGAGAAGCTTTACACAGGAAAAACATGCGGTAAAAATAAAGTTGTTTCCTGAATATATTAGTCTGAATAAAAAAGAACAAAATATTTCAATAAAAACGCCCTGTAAATTTTACGGGGTGTTTTTTCGTATTTTTTATCATCTTCACTTAACAGGATCTTATCCATGAGATCTGATACTTGTTCTTTATTCTGTTTATCCGTCATTTTTTTCATGATATCATATGGAAATCATTGTTCCAGCCTTCGTGCAAAAGATGTGTACTGCGAAAGAAGCGTCCGTGCATTTCATAATAAAAGGGAGTCTTTCCGACAGGGATCGTAATCTTCAGTTCTGCAACACACATTTTTCCCTGATACTCACATATCCTCTCCTCCGGGTGTTCAAGAGCATATATGAAACATCCGGCTATTATTTCTGCGATAACAGCAACAGCCCATATAATTACAGCTGCGATCAGGAAGCGCCGCTCCTTTTGAAGAAGAATAAGCTGTAAAATCCCCGCAGTTCCGCCAGCTGCTATAACCATAGTAATAGTTTCACGAAAACGAACACGCAGTTTCAGACCACGGTGTTTTAAAACACCGCTTCCCGTCAAAAAAATTATTGCAGATAAAGCCGACCAGAAAAATATACATTTGTATAAAACCATAAATTGATCTCCTTTTTTAACATATTCATCGAATCTGATTCTGCCCGCAGTAATAAATTTTTGTTTTCTTCTCTTGGATCAAATTAATATTTTTACACAGATCACTTTATTTTCATAAAAATAGCTTCTTTTTTTTAATGTATTTTTACATTTCGTAAATATATTAATCGGCAAAATAAATTTTTTTCTATTAGTAAAATATACAATTTTTTTGCAGAAAGATAATCCAATAATTAAATCTGTGCGACTGAAGGCGATTTTATATTTATATTTATATTTTTATTTACATCTATTAATTATTTACTCTTCATAATTAAAATTATACAAGCACAGACTGATAATTTAAAGCCTTCTCTTCCACGTATCTCCTGCACGCTTATTCATTTCATAAACTTTTTCTATAAGCTCCGGTATCATCAGATGCTCGGGGCAATTTTTCATGCAGGGCATTTCGGTGCACCTGCGGCAGCTTTCATAGAACTCGTTTATATCAAGGTTAATTTTATTCAGAGCCCAGTGTCTTTTTCCGAGATGACAGTAGTTATACTGTCTGAGTACATTATGTACTTCAAAGCCTTCCGGACATATGCAGCTCTGACAGCGTATGCATCTCATCGGTTCAAATGCTTCAGAAAGTCTGCTTATGACCTCGTCTATGGAATAATCGGTAACCGGATACTCAGATCTCATAGCTGCATCGGCATGCTCTTTTGTACCTATACCTATAAGAGCTGACGAAAAAGGCATGCTCAATACTCCGCTGATAAGTTCATGAGGCTCAAAGCAGTTTAAAAGAGTGCCTGCACCATAGACTTTGTTGAGGATAAGCGCTTTGTTATATTTTGATATATCAGGTGTTATCCTGTCAATAACACCTCTTTCAAGGATATTTCCGCTCGCCTGAAGAATATCTGCTCTGTCATCTGAAACTGCCCGTTTTAAAACACTGTAATTATGAGTCGCTATTCCGGTAAATTTTATAATACCTTCCTTTTTCAGATCGCAAAGTGCATCCAGAGCACCGTATCTGCCGAAAACCTCATCAGCACTCTCATCATCGACCTGATGGACAAAATAAATATCCGGGGTTGTTTTAAGATTTTTGCAGGAGCGAAGGACTTCCTCATATATTCTGTTTCCTGAATAAAATCTTGCCTTGTCAGAAATAATTATATTCTCTCTTCCGACTCTTTCGGCAAATACTCCGACCTTGTACTCCGCATCACCATATTCCTCGGGAATTGCAGTATCGTAAAAATTGCATCCCATAGAAAATGCATACATCATTATATCAACGGCAGTCTCAGTATCGGGATCCAGATGCTCCGGGAGAACGGGGACGTTTCCGCTCAGTATCGGAATGGTCCCGAAACCGATTTCTGATACCATGAGTCCTGTTTTTCCAAGTTTTCTGTATCTCATAATTTATCACACCATGCAAAAGCATCATCGGCTATCTTTACATCATCCGATTCAAAAACAACGCTCTCAAGTTCATCGCAGAACGCAAATGCCTGAGATCCTATCGACTTTACCGAAGCAGGAACAATTACTTTTTTTAAGCTCTTGCATCTGAAAAATGCACGTTCCGGAATTTCTTCCAGCTTATTTGAAATATGTATCTCAGTCAAATTTGAGCAGTGTTCAAAGCACCTTTTCCCTATCTCACAAACTTCATCAGAAATATCAACGGTTTCAAGGCTCACGCACCCACTGAAAGCCTGCGATCCGATAAATTTTACACTGCCTGCATTTTTTACACACTTAAGCCATCTGCTGTTTTCAAAAGCTCTGTTTCCTATTTTTTCTGTATCTTTTGAAAAAACAATGCTTTCAAGAAGATTGCAGTCCTTGTACACTTCATCCGCTATAGAATTAATACCGTCAGGGAATACCAGATTTTTTATATTTCCCGTGCTCTCTTCAAGTATACCTTCAGGTGATGTCTTGAAGCAGTTTACGGTTTCGGAAAATATCTGACGTACAAGCGGCGGATAATCCACAGTGTTCAGGTCATTTAAGCATGTAAGTGTATGGACTTTTCCGTCAGATGTTTTTATACTTTTGAGATTTATGCAGTTTCTGAATGCAAAGCAGTCAACAATAATGCGTTCTTTTTCAAGGATCAGTTCCTTAAGTTCTGTATTTCCTGCAAAAGCCCAGCTGCAGATACGGTCGGTTTCAGCTCCGATAACTGCTTTTTCAGGGCAGTGTGCAGCATCCACGATCATATGATTTACGATATTATATACGTTCTCACATCTTTTTCTTTCGATCCAGCCTGTTCCTGAAAAAGTTAGCTTTCCTATGTATTTTACGCTTTCAGGGAAAATAATTTCTTCTGTTCTCAGATGATCCCTGAACGCCTCATCTCCGACTGATTCTATATCATCAGGGATCCTTACTCTGACTGAATCTCCGCTGTATTTTATTATTTCATTTTTTGAACTGACAGAAAAGCAGGAATATATACTGCCGACTGCCTCCTGAACTTTTAGCGGAAGATCATTTTCGACTCTGTTCATACTCTGTGAAAACAAAGAAATACTGTATTTGTTTCCGTCAAATATTATACTGTCAGCATTTGTACAGCTGAAAAGTGCACCGCTTTTTAAAACAGTATGCGGATCAAGTTCTATTGTTTTAAGTCCGGAGCAGTCTGCAAAAGCATGATATTCTGCAAGAACTCCGCTGAGATTTATATATGTCAGACCGTCACATCTTTCAAACGCGCGCTCATCTATCTTTTCAATATTTTCAAAGGATATATTTTTTAAAGAAATACATTCATCAAAGCATCTCTTTCCTATTATCTTCAGATCATCAGAATACGATATTTCTGAGAGAGATGTACATCCTGCAAACACCTCATCCTCCAGTTCATGTACTCCGTTTATGCTGACCGATGACAGATTTCTGCAGAACGAGAAAGCGCCTTTTTCTATTTTTGAAGCATTTATGGAAACAGATGTCAGAGAAGGACATTTTGCAAAAGCATATTTTTCTATGATAACATCCTCTGAATCAATTTTGACTGAGCTGAGATTTTTGCATGCAGAAAAAGCGTATTTTCCTATGATGCATTTTTTCTGTATCACAAGTTCACGGACAGAATCATCACCACAGTACCTGTATGCTTCGATATCATTTTCATCATAGTGTCTTTCAGGAGGTTTTACTGCATCCGGAACGCCTGTTTCAAAGCCCTGTACTTCCAGACTCCTGCAGCCTCTGAATGCATATTCTCCTGCTGTCTTTAATGCTGAAGGAACGTTGAATCTTATAAGCTTTCTGCAATTTTCAAAAGCACCTCTTCTGATACAGTCAATATTATCGGATAAAACAGCTGACTGGAGAGATGTGCAGTTTTTGAAGGCATTTTCATGTATCTCCTTTACGCTGTCACTCATGATAATGCGGTCGAGCTTCATGTTTCCCATAAAGCAGCCCTCTGCTATAGTTTCTATTCCGTCCGGTACTGTTACCCTTTCCTCACGGCCTGCATACGACATCAGAACTTTTCCGCTTATATAAAAATCACTCAGGATCTGTTCATTTATTTTTCTTATTATAAACGGCACCGTGCTGTCATAGTTTATTCCGCTTAGAACATACAACTTTTCATCTATAATGACTCTTTTAAGATTGCTGCAGCCTTTGAATGCTCCGTCTTCTACTGTGACAGATTCATTTTTAAAAGAAACCTGTTCGAGATTTATGCAGTTTCCGAAGGCATTTGTCCTGATTTTTTCGAGAGTCTCAGGGAAATCTATCGACACTATTCCCTTTTTATCGAAAAAACAGCTTTTCTCTATATACTTTATTCCGTAAGGAAGCTCGAAGTTCTTAAGATTTACGCAAAGCCTGAAAAGAGCTCCGTTTTCTATAACAAGTGAATTGTAAACACCTTTTGCTATCGAATACACTACCGGAGAAATACTTGTTTCCGAATTGATTTCCGAAACGAGATCATCCACATGATATGAAAATCCGTCAGAAAGCCTTATCTCTTCTATCTTTACACAGCCTGTAAAAATATCATCCTTAAAATTTGAATGATCTATTTCACAGTTTAAAGATATTTCCCGAAGCTCTGTATCATTTGCAAATGTCTGCTTATCAAGCTTCTTCACGCCGTTTGCATGAAATACCTTCATTTTGTCACAGTACAGGAATGCACATTTTCCAATGTGGGTTACTGAGTCAGGCAGGATCACAGACGTCAGGGAGTGACATCTGTGGAAAGCAAAATCGCCTATTTTTACTAAGGTTTCCGGAAAATTTATTCTTTGAAGCTGACGGCATCCCTTAAACGCATTTTCCCCTATTTCATTTAATCCTTCCGGCAAAGTAACATCGGTTATCCAGCTCATGCCCTTAAAGACATCTTTATCTATTTTGGTTACCCCTTCCGGAATATCAATTACATGAGATTCTCCGTTATACCGGGTCAGTATTCCGTTTTCAATTATAAAATCTTCTTTCATTTTTCGTTCTCCGTTTCCCGGAAAATTACCTCAAGTATACTTCTTAACTCTTTCATATTTCCGCATCTGTAAAGATCATATTTGTATTGCTTTGTTCCCGGTATCTTCTTCATAAAGTACGAAGACAGCTTTTTTATATATTCCATAGCATGCAGTTCATCAAAGCACGACTGAGCAGTTTCTATCTGCTTGAATATAAGCGAGCGCTTGGTTTCGGCAGTATTTTTTCCTGACAGCTCCGAAAAAATAAGCGGATTTTCAAATCCGTATCTTGCTATCATAACTCCGTCTGCGCCTGTTCTGTCCATCATCCTTTCTGCATCCTCGGGTGAAAATATTCCTCCGTTTGCTATTACCGGTATATTTACCGCTCTCTTTGCAGCTTCTATATATTCATAGACAGGTTCTCCGTCATACATCATATTTCTCGTCCTGCCGTGAACGGTAATCATGTCTGCTCCTGAATCCTCACACATTTTTGCGAATTCAGATACCACTATGTTCTTTTTGTTCATACCGGGTCTGAATTTTACAGTTACTACCTTTCCGCTTCTTTTGCACGCTTCTATTATTTTTGATGCAAGCGGAATATTTTCAGTAAGAGCACAGCCCTCACCGCTCTTTACGATATTCGGAACAGGACATCCCATATTTATATCAACGATATCATATTCTGAAACATATTTTCCCTTGCAGGCATATTCAAACGCCGACGGAACACAGCCGAGAAGCTGAACAGCTTTTAATGTCTCTCTTTCATCCGTATACAGCAGTCTTTTTGTGGCAAGGTCGTTGTACTTAAGACCGTTGGCACTGACCATTTCCGTAAAAGCTATTCCCGCTCCCAGTTCTCTGCACATTATCCGGAACGGAAAGGATGTATATCCGGCAAGCGGCGCCATAAGAATATTTGAGTCAGCTGTAATATTTCCGATATGAAGCTTTTTTAAATATTTTTCGCAGAATTTTCCCATTTTTTGCGTCTCCTTAAAATTTTACAACATTAAAAAACAACCACTCTCAACATATTGAAAGTGGCTATATAACAACACAGAGGATATCCCCCACCTCTGTGCAGGCGGCGGGTTCTATCTTCCCGCTCAGTCGGAGTAAGATCTCCGACTGAGCGGGAACCGATTCTGCGAATCACCTCTGCTTGTTAAAAGCAGAGCTTTTAAGGTTGTTAAGGTACGAATTCATACATTTTATTTTATAATTATATCACACTTTTGCTTTGTTTTCAATAAAATATGTATATACCGCGTGAAGAACCGCATCTGCACGGAACTTCGACCGCACCATTTCCGTACTAAAACCGCACTGCTTTCCGGAACAGAACCGAATAATTATGGTATTTCAGTCTAAAGTGCAGTATTTCACTGCTCAGAGCA
>JAZUJY010000134.1:0-4924 GCA_045643005.1 Oscillospiraceae bacterium
TTAATATCAACGGACCTTCATACAGGTTGAAGGATCAGATGCAGTATATGGCTGAGGATAACTGATGATTATGGCATATTCTGACATCTGAAAATCAAAAATAAAAATGTAGGTTTTCCTACATGAAAAAAATTTCAAAAACCTACATTTTTATATTGACATTTGCATTCAGCAGGCTATAACCATTTTTTCAGAAAAAATACCGTCTTATTTAATAAAAAATAATTATTTTAAAGTATCACCAAAACTTAGTAATAAGTATAAAAACGAGCATAATCCGGGGTACAGTATTGTATTTGATGAAATGGTATATTTACTTCCGGACAATAACATTATAAAAGTGCTTTGCAGTATTAATTCTGATAATGTACTCAAACAATCAGCGTGCCGTTATAACCCAAATATAAACCGGTTGTCTGATTTTCCTGAACTTGAAAAATTAATAAACCGGATTGATTCTGAAAAAACCATAAAACAGCTTGAAGTATTTTTCAAAGTAAAAAACATTTTGTTTTCATATAATGGCAAACGGCGTCCAATAAATGAAATTGATGAAAAAATGAGCAAAAAAGGAAATGAAAAATATTCAGGAATAAAATCCTTGAAAGCAGGATCAAGTTCAGAATTTATTGCTGAGATTAAAAAAACAATTCCAAGAAATGATTTATATCATAAAATCCTGTTCGATAAAACTTACAATCAGTTATATACATTTCAGAATTTTGAAAACATCATAACTCAAAGTTCCGATTTCACTCTCACAGAAAATATTGAACCGCTGAAGATAAAGAAAATAGTGATGGATTTGTTTTTTATAAAGAAATACATTAGAAATGTTGTAAATCACGCTGCAGAAGAGCCGAATAAAAATAATAAAGAGCTGAATGGCTATTTTGAAAGCTGCGGATATCATATCAGAGATCAGTATTCTGTAATTGAGTTAAAACAGATCATTCTGTCTGCATTGGATGATTTGAATATATAACAACACAGAGGATATCCCCCGCCTCTGCAGGCGGCGGGTTCTATCTTTCCGTTCAGTCGGAGTACAATCTCCGACTGTTTTGGTCAGCGATTCTACGAATCGCCTCTGCTTGTTAAAAGCAGAGCTTTGAACGACTAAAAGAAAATCACCGTTTCTTTAGGCGGTAGATTCTATTCTGACCTGAAGTTAGGAGTATACACTTCTGCTGCCGGTCAGCAATTATTTGAATCGCCTCTGCCGGTTAAAAGCAGAGCTTTGAAAATTAGAAAAGAGGATTTTATAATGAAAAAGTTTATTATGACCAGCCCTTTTCAGCCAAAGGATAAGCTGATGAAAGTTATTTACAAGGCGGCTGATAACCAAAGATTGCAGTATGATACACCAAACAGTTTTCCGATACTGTCAGTGATAAATGCATATGCAGATAATAATGAAGAAATTGAAGTAATAGTAATTGTTCATGATTATGATAACAGCAGAGAAAATCTGAACACTTTTAAAGAACAGCTGGATGAATTGCTGAATAAGAAGGGCATCATTCTGTCAGGACATGACATAAGAACGATCAATATTAAATTCAGTGAAGAACTTGATAATCAGCTGGAATTGTTTGAAAAAATATCTGACTGCATAACAGATGGAGATACCATGTACTGTTGTATGTCATATGGAACAAAAGCAGTTCCTGTTATTGAGATGATGGCTTTAAATTATGTTTATAATATAAGAAAAGACATCAGCATAGGATGCCTTGTTTACGGATCATTTGATTTCCAGAAAAAAGAGACATATCTCTACGACATAACATCGCTATTCTATATGAACAAGCTGATAGAAGGCAATATGGTGAAAAAATCGGATGATCCGAAGAAAGTCATAAAAATGCTTCTCGGAAAAGAGTGATAGACGGAGGTGAATCATTTGGAAATAAAAGATATTGAAGGGAAAATATGCAAGATAGCATGTGATTACTATAAATACAAAAATGATCCTCAAAACAAATCTTTGGCGCAAAGCAGTTATTCAGAACTTATGATGTATTATCAAAGCAGATCAAATGAATATTCGGAGGTATATAATGAAAGAGAAGAGTATTCAAGATATGTTTATTATGCTGTAAAGAAAAAAATTGAGAATATGAGATTAAACCGTGTTTTTTTTCAGGCAGAGGATATTATAGCGGATGTATTTTTCAAATCTGTTCGAAGCTATGAAGTTGAAAAAAATGATAGTTTTTGTGCGTATTTTTTTTCTATGATAAGATATCATATTCTGGATCTGGCAAAGAAAGCAGGAAATCTCGAACCCGACAATCAGGGCGATGCGGATGATATTATTAAAGATGAAACAACAGAATACAGCATGGATATTATAGAAAAAAACAGTATAGCATCTTATTTTGAACAGTTGAAATCATATCTGGAAGTCTCAAGATTTAAACAACACTTTGGCAGTGACAGAAACGGAACCAGAAGATATCTTTTAAATCTGTGGACAACCGGAAGTTCAACAGCAGCAGTAAGAGCATTCCCGGTTTTAGCAAAAATGGTAAATCAAAATGAATTTTTTATGGCGCTCGATCTTGATTTTCTGGATTATTTTATGTCTGAAAAGTGCCGTTCTGTGTTGGAACTGATTACCGTGAATTTAAGAAAACGAGGTGAAATAGATCCACAGTGTAAAGGTAATAAGGATGATATGGTAGAAATACCCTTAAAGCCATATGTTTACATGTGCTTTATGAATTCTATAGGCGGTTCTGTTTCAGCCGGAACAATTTCAACAAATTTTAAAGATTTTGAAAATTTATTCAGAAAAATAGCAGAAGTCAGGAAAAAAGTTTAAAAAACAGGAATTTGAATATTTTATTATGGAGGATTTATTATGGAGATAAAAACAATGGAAAATGATACAAAAAGAGTAAAACACTTTTTGTCTGTACTCGGAACAGGCGATTATCACAAGGCAAATTATTCTTTGTGTGATGATGACAACCGAATAGCTAACCAGACGCACAACAGTGAGTATATTCAGACATCTGTTTTTGCACTTCTTTGCAAAGATTATTCTGATGGTGACAAAATAACTATCTTCGTTACCGAAGAATCGAAGCGGATTCATGGGTTGAAGCTAAAAAACGAACTTGAGGAACTTATTGGAGACAAAAAAACAGATCTGAATTTTATAATGATAAAAAACGGAATGAGTAAATCGGAGCAGTGGGAAAACTTTAATCTGATGTATAATGAAATAGGCTGCGATGAAGAGGTAACAGCAGATGTTACTCACGGCTTCAGAACCCTTCCTATTCAGCTGTATACAATTCTCGGATATGCTGAGACTCTTAAAAACATAACTGTAAAGGGCGTTTACTATGGAGCTTTTGAGCAGACTTTTGCTTTTACAAAAGAAAATGAATATATTTCTCCCGAAATTTATTCCAGGCTGAAAAAAGAGAAAACTGATCTAAAAAATAATATATCTAAACTTGAAAAAAATGATCCGGAAAATAAGCTGGAAGCATTAAACGAAATACTCAACGAAAAGACAAACTATTTCAATTCCCTTGATTCTTATACACCGATAATAGATTATTCGGAATATTTAAAAATACTTGATCTCAACAGAGCAGCGTTTGTTTTTGAGAAAACCGGAAATGCAGGTGTACTCTTTGAAACAGCTGACAGAAGTTTTTCAGAACATAAAAAAGAACGTGAATATCAGGAACTGAAAAATTATTACCATTATATTGAAACAATATCAGAAAATATCAGATTTGTCAGAGGAAATAGTTCCGTCAATAAAAATAAAGGAAAAGAAAGAAGTATTTTTCAGGCGTTAAAATACTGGAAAAATAAAAAAGCAAATCTTGAAAAAAGTGACAATACACTAAGTGAATACAAGGCTATTTTGAATATTTCAAATCATATGGATGAAATTATAGAGAAGTATTTTAATAATGTATTGGAGAATGATAATTCTGAAGACATTGATTTAAAAACAGGAATAGCTGTAATAAAATGGTGTATTGATTATGATTATATTCAGGCAGGATATACAGCTCTTGAAGAAACTGTTAAAACTTGGATGTGCTATATAGCAGGAAAAGAAATAATTGAAGATATAAAAACAAGAATTTGTAATATTGACAAACCTGAAAATAATACCGAGTGTGGAGTATATGATTATAATATCAGAGAACAATTCGGAAGAATGGCTACAGCAAAAAACAAATCAAAAGATACCGACGAAGATATGAATAATCATGAAAATAATGTACTTGAAGAAATATGTAATGATTTTATTCAGATGCATACAGAGTATAGTATAAATGAAATACTAAAACTGCTTCAAAGAATTAAAGAAGCAAGAAATGATTTAAATCATTTTGGATTTTCAAAATCTTCAGAAGTATCTGGTGCCTTAAGAACAAAATTAATAAATGATTATAATCAATTTCTTGAATTGATCAATTTGAATTAAAAACCTATTAACGCTCCGGGATACAAAAAATACCCGATTTGTTAATATTACACCTTAATGAACCAAGCCACATTCATTTTGTGTTTAATATTAACGAATCGGTTTTTTTGTCCTCAAAACTGTTGACAACAAAGAATAAATGTGGTAATATATAAAAGCTGTCGGACACAAGAACAACGAGTGATGACAGTGTGAAAGTATCTTGAAAATTGAACAATGCACTAAACATAAAACCCTTGAAGATTCATTTGAGACATAATGAATTATTGAGAAGTCAAGCATAAGACGTAAAAAAAATGCAAAAATGCTAAGTATTCTATTTTAGAGTACCAGGACAGATATCAAGCAGAAATGCTTAATATAAAACTTTTATTAAGAGTTTGATCCTGGCTCAGGATGAACGCTGGCGGCACGCCTAACACATGCAAGTCGAACGGAGAATTTGAAGCTTGCTTT
>JAZUJY010000135.1:0-5535 GCA_045643005.1 Oscillospiraceae bacterium
ATGACACTGACAATCATAATAACAGACTCATAAACATGCTCTCCGTTCTGTTTGCACCGGATCTGGAAAACGATAAAAAGCAAAATATTCTCGAAAATGAATATGACATAGAGCTTACGACTGAGTACAGAAAGGCGATGAGTGAAGTGGGAGCAAATTTATTTGAATTTTATATTGATGTCGCTGATGAAAAAGGGTTCAACAGAGGACTTGAACAAGGGCGTGAGGAAGGACGTGAGGAAGGGCGTGAGGAAGGTATAGAAACCGGAATAATTCAGTTAATTAAAAAAATGGTTTCAGAAGGTGCTTCTGATGAGATGATTCTCAGATATACTTGTATTTCCCATGATTTGCTCGAGCGCATTAAAAACATAGACCAATTGTGATTTTAAAGTGGATGTTAAGAAACAGCCCCTTTTCGTTAAACAATAAAGAGCTTTTGTTTTGGGGCAAAAGCTCTTTATTATCACTATTTCATTTTCGGTTTTTAATCAAATCTCTCAAAATAAATCTCAAAGTTTTCTGACAATTCATATTTTGCCGGAATATCATATGTAAGTCGATTATAAACTCCAAATAAAATTGACATAAATACTGTTTCTATTTTTTCATATGGCAGACATTTTATCAGACATTCTAGTTCCTGCGATACTTCCGGATCACAGTCTTCGTAAATATTATCATCTTCTGTTCCCATAACATTAAATCTTGCATCATTTCCTTCAAGATAATACTCAAAGATCAAAGACTGCATAGGAGCATCAGCACTTGAAAGATCTTCTGTAATTCCCTTGGCTGAATTAACTATAATATACTGCATTTTTTCAAACAGATCTTCAGCACGTTCCTCAAACATTGATTCTCCGATGTCCCAAAATGAATGTAACCTGTTTCCTTTTTTGTCAATTACATAAATACTTTCCAGATTATTTCCTTCTCCATGCCGGAAATACGCATATGGAGAACGATATATGATCTTTATATTTTCTTTCAGATCAACACCCGCTGAATAAATAATAAGATCATGCGGTAAAAATGTAATTATATCATGGTCTTCATCATATTCTATTTTTACAGTATCATCATCTGATCTAATTTCAAAATTTTCAAATTCTTTTAATAAATATTCGCCCTCAGCGTATTTACGCGGAATATAATACTCTGCCATTTTAGTTTCCTCTCTCTATCTTATCGAAATCAAAGACTTCTTCAAAAGAAAAACCAGTAATACCACATTTCTCAACAAAATTCTTAAAATCATCTGTTGCGTATATTTCAGGAAGTGTTTCACTATTAAAATATAAATAAAAAACCGGATGATTTATTATTTCTTTTTTAAAGCTGTATTTTGTTATTTTAAACAAGCCTTCTTCATTATATATGCATTCTTCCTCCCTAAGTCCTGAAATAAAATCCAGTACTTTTACCAAATAGTATTTTGATGAATTTCTAATATCATTTTCAATGGGTTCAACTTCTAAAAACTGAAGCTGACAATACTCTTTTTCAAGAACTTCTTTAGTATAATCATCACATACAAATAAATAAGCATTGGTTACAAATAACGTAATATTACATAATGGTAAAGCATCTATTCTTTTTTTTTCAATCTTAAATGATACTTTTATTGTATTCCAATCATTAATCTTATTTTTTCTATGGAACCAAAAGATATCAACTTTTTTTTGTTTAGAATTTTCTGCATCAATACATAATCTACCATTTATATCGCCTTTTACTTTCCAAATCTTCATATTTATCAAACCCTTTTTACATGCTAAAAACATAAAATAATATATACTATTTTTTAAAAACAAAGCTTTAAATACTCTTCCATTTTAGTTTTCTTTCTCAATCTTATCAAAATCAAAGACTTCTTCAAAAATAAAGCCGGTAATACCACATTTCTCAACAAAATTCTTAAAATCATCTGTTGCGTATAAATGATGAAAAACATGATTTTTAACTTTTAAATAAAAAACAGGATATTTTTTCACTTCTTCATTGAAATAATATTTTATTATATCAATAAGATATTTATTCCGCAGATATTCAAACTGACTTTTATTTTCATCCAAAACATCTATAATATTTAAAACATTTGGTAAATAAAAATTTGATTTTTCTGAAATATCTTTTTCAATAGGAGTTACAGGCAAAAATTGAATGCAGCTGAATTTTTTTGATATCATTTCCTTACTTTGCTCATCACAGATGAAGAGAAAAGTATAATCCGTAAATTCTGTAATATTATTTATTGGCATTTTATCAATATACTTTTTTCCTGAAGTAAAAGAAACTTTTAGCCCCGGCCAATTCTCAACAACACCTTTTTCATGAAAATTATATAAATTATACATATTATCATTTGTATCTTCAACATCATAACATTCTCTTCCATTTAAATTTCCTTTAATTTTCCATATTTTCATTTTTCATCAATACCTTTTATTTAATTTTAAAATTCCGTTTAATAAATCTTTTCTAATCTTATGTAGTTCCTCACAAATTAACTGTTGAGCTTCTTTATAAGATAATTTATTAATTGTTATAATCATATCTATCTCTTCTATTCTCTGATTAACATACTCAATATATTCTTTTGTGTGTCTTCCAGTATGTATGGTTTCTAATACTACTCTACTTGTGTTTCCTTTTCCAGATGGTAAAAACACTCCATTAGCTGCGGAATTGATATCTATTCCATATTTTTTTAAAATTTTTACCGCCTGCTGTGCTGCTTTTTCATTTTTAGGTACAATATGATGTGCAGCAAAACTATATGGAGGATACTCTGCTCCAGAATTATATAAATTAGCTTTTAAAGTTGTATTATTATCACTAACACTATATATAACTTTTTCATAAGAGCTATATCGTTGCTTAAAATCTTGAACAGATTTATATGCTTTAGTTAAATCACCTGTTCGCTCATAAGCCTTTACATAATATCTTGGTTCATTTTTGATTTCACTTACAATTTCCTTGATTTCACTGACAGAATCACTATTTATTGCATTAACAAGATCACCATAAAGTTCTTCTAATGATTCCTTTATTGAATCAAGTAAATCACTATCTATTATATCATATACTTTATTAAAATCAACTAGTGTTGTTTCTTTTGTTTTTCCTTTATAGGTCGTTACGGAATTTATAGCCCCGTCATTATAATTCACTTCAAGTGAAAAAGAACCTATTTCAAATCCAACTCCATCTGCTAAACTGACTTTCTTAAAGTCAAATAAATCGATATCTGCAATTCTTCCTATTGTATTTTCAAAGGCTTCTTGTGCTAACTTTTTTAAATCATCAACACATGATACACCTTTTTCAAAAAGCAACTCACTTAAACGTAACGTAAACAGTTCTCCTATTTTTTCAACTACAGTTATAGTCAATCCACCAACTGCTGTTGCTAACAGAAGTCCAAATTGTTTTAAATCCTGTATTACATATTTTTTCGCTGATTCAAGTTTTTTTAGTAAAGGATGGTCTGTTTCATCATCATCAGAAGTATTTATATCATCATCAACAGTTAATACAAAATCATAACGATTTGGCGGACCTATAGGTTCATCATATATTGCCCCGCCTTTTTCTATATTAATTTTATATCCGTATATTTCAATTGTTGAATTACTATTTTTATTATTTGATGATTTTAATACTACCTGGTCTTCAAAACCGTTTTCAACAGATGCCTGAAGAAGATCAATTACATCTGAATAGTTCCCGATATCTTCATTCTGACTCATATACAGATAGTTTACAAGATCTTCTTTTGATTCAGCATACTCATCTGTTACTTCTTCACCATAATAATCATACAACCATTCATCATCAACCGACAGTGGATTTTCAAGTATCTGTTCTTCAACTATGTCAGGGAAAAATGAATCATTCCGTCTAGGTATATAATCCCAGTCTTCATAAGGAATTATCATACTTTCTGAGTCAATGCCGATAAATTCTGATATATTTATATCACAATTCAAATTAACCTGATCAGTTCCGTTAATATATACTTTTTTAGCAATTATTGCTCCGTTGATATTTATATTATTTGCAGTAAGCTCTACGCTTCCGTATGGTGCGTAAATTAATCCGTTTATATTAATGTTATTACAATCGATACGTACATTTCCATATTTTGAATATAACGTTGCATTAAGCTCATTGTCGCTATCACAATCTATATCAATATCGTTTATTGCCATCATACATACATTGTTTATCAATGCTGTCGGCAAATCATCAATATTTTCAATATATATTCCATCATATGAATATACAGGTCTGTCAAGACTGATATTTGCTTCAGAAGTATCTATCTCACTATATTCTACAGCATCACAAAAATACTTTTCTGTAATTTTATTGTTCATTCTTACTATAGATATTCCTGCATCATCAACAAATGAACCACTGCCTGATTTTTTTGCAAAAATATTACACTCACTGTTAGCTGCAACTATGTTGTTATTGGTTACAGTGTTTGCTATTACTGTCAACGCATCTGCTTCTTTACTTCCTGCAAACAAAACATAATTATATTTTTCAGACTCTTTAAAATCCGGATTTGATACTGATGATGAAATTTTTCTGGAGTATTCATCATCCTTAAGCAAAAGATATCCTTTAAGTACAGAATCATCGTGAAAGTTAAATGCTCCGTTGCCATCCATGTCAGCAATATCAAGAGGCTGTTCATTATTATTCAATAAATACTGACGACAATGCATCAAATCAAATACATTTAACGAACCATCATAATTAAAATCACCATATGAATATTTTTCAGGTTTAATAATCTCTTCAGTCGAAGTATTATCTGACAATTCTTCAGCATAAAGAATTATTGTTTTAAGGTTACTGCTGAGTTCTGTAAATAAAAGAGCTGTCATCAACAGTAATGAAATAAATGTCTTACATATTATTTTGTTTTTTCTCAATTCTTTTATACCTCTCTATATAAAAATATTTTTTTAACAAATATATTATATCATATTCAGAAATAAAAAAGAAGTTACATTTTATCCAAATATTTTCCTTTTATATAACTTTTTTAATGTATGTTTTCAGAACGCCTTTTGTTATAGTAAAAATAAATCTTTTGAAAGAATTTATCCTGAATTATTCACCATGACTCACAAAAGATATTCGTAGCCACATAATTGCGTAATTTAAAAAGTTTTCTATTTTCACTTAAAAAGTGAAGTCAGAGTATAGAAAAAGAGCTTCAAATTTGTTATAATTGAAATTGCTAAACAACAAAAAAACAAAGGAGAAGCTCTCATGAATTCTATTATAAACGATTTCAAATGTAATTTCAATAGTTCTGTAAAATTCAATTTTAAAGGTGGCAGACTTACGTCAGATGCAGGATGTATTCTGATCGAAAGTTTTATGAAATCAATGGGAATACTCAAACTTTTATAAAGTTTTTAAACCAATGATAAAACTATAACAACACAGAGGCGGAGGATATCCTCTGTGTTGTTATATTTGCTCACAATAGTATTCAACAGCTTT
>JAZUJY010000136.1:0-3833 GCA_045643005.1 Oscillospiraceae bacterium
ATCGACAATCTAATCCTGATTGCTGGACATCTGACGGATCACGCGCGGAAGTTACGCTTGTCACTTGGTCGCTGTAACGGCTGGATTTGTACCTTCCTTAGAGTGGAAAATTCGCTTTGAGTTTTGCGGAATCAGGTTATAGTAAAAATATACACTGGAACTATCTTCTTTCTTAGCTGTATCTCTTATATAATTAGATTTATTTGTATTTAATTTCCAGAATCTATCAGTAGTGTTTGCTGCTGATGCGGTCATGCTTATTCCAGATGTGAAAATGCTCATTCCGGCTACTAAGCTTGCTGCAACTTTTAAAATTGATTTTTTCATAAAAATTCTCCTTTTTTACATTAACAGTAAAAAAAACATATCTCCATAATATGCTTTTTTTACTGTTAATGACATCTCTATTCTCAGCATATCTGAATAAATCAAGTGTAATCAAATATGCTGAGAATATTTCTTGATTTTATCTTATTCGTTAATCATAATAAATATTTTATTCTGAAACAATTCTGCTATTTCTTCAGAAGTTTTTTCTCTATTTCCAATATCAACAAGTGAATCGTTTATTAATTTTTCCATTGAAGAATCAGAAAAATAAGCAAGCTGATTAGTGTTGTTTATTATAGATTTGAGTTGCTCATATTCTTCCTGCGTAAAATGACCTCTGTCCTGTTCAACTTGTCTGACAGTAACATGACCATCCATTTCAAACGCTTCTTCTGCTCTCTTGTCAAAAGCTTCATTATTTATTGGAAAACATATCTCTTCACTATATTCTATTTCCTCACCACTATAATTTACTACTTTTCCTGGTTTCATCATTTCATATTGATAATCAATTGATGAAAGGAATTTCAGAAATTCCCATGCACCTTTTTGAACTTCAGGAGCAGAATTGGAATTTATTGCAAAAGCATCCATTATTTCTACTAAAGATTTACTGCCTTCATATGATGGATATCCTACAAATGTATATTTCACATTATTTGGAGACCAATTTGTGTTATGAAACTGAATAAATCCACATAAGCTTGCTTCATATACAAATCTAATGTCACTTTCATAGTCAGCTTTATAATAAAGTGGTTTATCAAACTGACAAACAAAATCCAGAACGTCAATAAACTCTTTGGAATTGAAATTACAGGTCAGATCATTATAGTTTATAAAAGAAGACAGATTTACACCTATAAGAGTATAATAAACACTATCAATGGAATTCGTTCCCATTGTGCCTGAGAAATATGCATTTTCAGGCATCTGCTCCCATTTCTTCTTCATATCTTCAAATGTCCAGTTAGTGTCAGAACCAACATATTCTTCTGCGCCATATAAAGTATCAACAGTATATGATAGCGGAAGGAAATATAAATCATCATTTATCTGACAAAGATCAAGAACGTGTGAATTAAGGGTTTCCCTGTTTATTTCTTCATCAGCTTCAAGAAACTGGTTCAGATCAAGAAATGCACCTTTTTCCGCAAGAGAAATATATTTGCTTTTTTCAACAAAAAAAGAGTCTTCTGCATTCTTGGTCGATGCATATATAATCATCAATCGTATTTATGCCGCGAAAGCCACTTTACAATAAGAAGTCAATGTGATAGGCTGGATGCAAGGCAGCAGAGATTTATCGGCAGCTGCCTCGCTGACAGAATATCGCATTGACAGAGGCTCGTTGTCAAGTGGAACGTGGAATAAATACCCATGCATATCAATTACCATATTTTGTTCGACTAATACTGCAGAAGAGCCAAAAATAAAGGGGTATTTCTGTCCCTTTATTTTTTCAATATATTGCCACATACCTTGTATGATGTTCAATAAACATTGTTGCCTTCATATCAGAAAGAAAATAGAACGAATAAGGTTCAAATGAATGCAAAATCATTTCAGCAAATCTTTATGTAAAAAAATATACGCCTTTCAAACAACATTTTTAAGTTGTCTGAAAGGCGTACAAATTCATAAATATCTGAACTTTTGAAATTCTTTTAAAATTTTACAGCCAGTCAAGATCTATTTTATAAGTCTTTCCGAACTGTTCAAGAACCTCATCTTCTTCGTTTGTACCGACATACAGCATATTACACTCTTCATCATTAATAAAGATCCCTAAAACTTTTTCACTGATGAACGTACTGTACACAGCATTTTTGCCGGTATCCACAACATCAAATGATCCTTTTTTGATCATCGCTCCAAGTTTCCTTTTGGTTATTTCAGCCTGCGCAATACCCTGCATATGCATTACCAGCTGCCATACTGCAGTTTCATAAAAGAAAACTGAACTTGTATATTCATAATGCTCCCAGTTTTCTTCACCTTCATACTGAATAAATACCTCCGGATCTTCAGACGTGTCATCTGCCTTTATGCCGAGACGCATCGTACCCTGATTCAAACTTCCGAAACAAATCATTCCATTATCCAAAGTGATATTTTTAAGAGTGAACATTTCGGCATCTGACAGTAAAAATTCTTTATCGTTTCCATAGAACTCATAAAAGCTTATCATGCTTTCAGGAAATTTTACTCCAAGCTCTGACGCTTTCTTTTCTATTTCCTGTTTTTCCATTTGTTCGGTTATAGTTTTTCTGAAAACATTAAGCTTTTCAAACTCTGCATTCAGATCTGCAATGCTTACTTTTTTTACAGGCTTGATTCTGACAGGCTTTTCATTCGCAGATTTGAGTTCATATTTTTCCTTAAACTGTTCAAGTATTTCAGGACATTTATTTGTTCCTATCAACAGTTTAGAGCCTATCTCACAGTAGCATCCTAATAAATCATCGCTAATCACGACTTTGTTATGAGAACACATATATAAATCATTATCTGTCAGTAGTTCGAACGACTCTCCAAGCATAGATTGAAACTGTTTCTCCTTAACATTAAATTCAAATGAATATGCCATTGATTTAATAATATTCATACATGCTTCTGAATACAAGAAAAGAATGTCCGTACTATACTCCGAATACCATATATCATCATTATGCCAGTTAAATACAATTCCCGGATACAAATCAGTATCTTCTGTCAGCATCCCTATTCTTACGTGTTCTTTTTTTGTATTTGCAAAGCACAATGCATCTTTCTCTATCTGAACTTTATCAATAGTATCAAAAATATAATACTCACCATTCAATACTGAACTGTCATTTCCATAATAATGATAAAATACTTTTAAGCCGTCAGAGATCTTATATCCCAACTCTTCTTCCTTTTTTTCTATTATTTTCATATCCAGTTTAGGTGTTATTTCTTTTCTATATTTTTCATATTTTTCTAATGCTTCATTATATATTTTTAAAAAAATTGTTCTGTCCATTTTTCGCTCCTTAAATAATACTAACAAATATCATATTAATAACTTTTTAAAAGCAATTAAATATTAATAAACAATTATAGTTATAGTCCAAAAAAATTCGGTAATATATCGATCTGTTTGCCCTGCATAATATCAATAAATACTTGATTATCCGGACATTCATATACTTCTCCGTATGGTGAATTGTTTACTACATCATAATATTCACTGTAATCAATGAGTTCTATTTTATAGCCGTTATCAGCTTCATTAAACGCCATGACAGGGTCTATATCTCCTACTTTATATGTCATGCCACTAAACGCTAGATGTATGACTGTGTCTTCTCCGCTTTCTTCATGTGATACCTCATCAGAAGAATGGAATTGTCAAGAAATGTGCAGTCATAGAATACCCAAAATCTGAAATAGGCATATATCAGGCAACGTGATGAGAGCGTTGCTTTGAATTTCTTAGTGCCACAGGTGGTAGACCACCTTCATTGAAGCTGTTGATT
>JAZUJY010000137.1:0-3510 GCA_045643005.1 Oscillospiraceae bacterium
ACTTTTAAGATATCTCAAAATATCATCACGAACAGGATGATCCATTTTCGCAGTCACTTTTGTAATTTCCTTATCTTTTCCTTTATTATCTTTTTTATAAGCCTTTTCCATATGAACAATATTCATTGTACCCATGTAATAAAAGTTAGATTCAGCATCGCTCTTTTTTACAAACAAATGCCGTCTTTTTGCAGACATTACCTCTTTCATATATGAACTTTCTGGACCTTTACCGATCTGTGAATCCCACCTGAAAATCAGGTTATCTACAAACATATCAGCATAGTCAGGCTTACCATCAACATACTGTTTTTCTTCATTTGTCTGTGACATTTTATGATATGTTACAAAAATAAATACATCATCACCTATTTTCTTCATTCCATACATTACTGAAGATAGATCTTTTCCACAATTCATCAAAAGGCACACATCTCGTCGTGAATATTTTTCAAACAACACAAAACTCTGCTTTGAATTATATTTTTCACTATATCTAAGTATTGATGCTTTACACAGATCTTCAAGCTGATTTTTAAATTCAAGATTATTTAGGCTTGTATTTAATGTTTCTGATATCTTATATATTTCTCCATCCTGAGACAGAATTTTGACTTCTTTAAATTTTAAAAGTTCATTTTCATTATTTACAAATGTTCCATTTAAAACTTCAATAGCATTTTTATACGATGCTTCGTTAAAGTTGTCGTATTTTTTTGAAAGTACTTCTTTAAATGATTTATCAATTTTTTTATTCTTGACCAATTCTATAATGATCTCAGCTTCCAAAGGTCTTATTCCACTAACAATAATTTTTGATAAATATTCAAGAACCAGTTTTTCATAAAATGAGAGTTTAGATAAAATATCACACTTTTCCATTGCATCAATAAAATAAAAATAAGACTTATATTCTTTGATGATAAGTACAGTATCTATTGATTTGTGATCATAAAATCACACAAATAAGGAATTTTTCCAAGTCTGTTTTTCAAAGAAATATACTCTTCTTTTATAAGCGATTTTATGCCTTTGATTTTATCAACAGCTTTAAATATTTTATCTTTTGATACTTCATCAAAATGAATCGATGACGCACCTGGAATAGTATTATTTCCACTTATTATGTATTTCTTAATGTTGTCCGAATTATATGAACAATCACCAGATAAAGCAACGGGAATAAAAAAATTATTTTGATAATTTCCTATAAAGTCAAGAACAACCGTATACTCTTTTCCTTCACACTTCCTTAAACCTCTTCCAAGTTGTTGAATAAATACGATCGGTGACTGAGTTGGTCGAAGCATTATTATTTGATTGACTTCAACTATATCAATTCCTTCATTTAAAATATTTACTGAAAAAATATAATCCAGCGGTGTATGATCTTCAGTTGATTCTTTTTCATCCATTGCAAGTCTTTCAAAAGCTAAAGTCCTTTGTTCTTCAGTCGATTTCTCGCTGCTTAATGCAATGGTTCTAAATCCACACTTATTAAATTTATCTGAAAGTTCCTCACACTCTTTTATTGTACTGCAGAAAACAAGACCTTTTACACGTTCGCCACTGTATCCGTAATATTCAGCTTGTGAGATAATATGATTTACTCTTTCATCATTAACAAGCATATCAAAACTTATCTTTGCATCAACATCTTCATTTACAAGTGTAATATCACTTATCCCAAAATAATGAAACGGGCAAAGAAGATCTTCCTCCATTGCATTTTGAAGTCTTATCTCATAAGCAATTTGGTAATCAAAAATCTCATAAATATTTGTATCACTGATTCCATCATCTCTCTTGTCAGGAGTTGCAGTCATTCCAAGCCATAAAGAAGGCTTAAAATAATTCATCAGCTTTTGAAAGCTTTTTGCTGTACTATGATGTGCTTCATCAAGTATAATACAATCAAAATCTGTCGGTTTAAACTTTGTAAGATGTTCTTCTCTACAAAGAGTAAACACATTTGCAAAGATAAAATCACTGTCATAATCATATTTCCCGTCGCCAAGTATACCGGCACTTATCGTATTTCCGAATACCATTTGATATGATTTCAAAGTCTGAACAGCCAGATGATTTCTATGAACTACAAACAGTATTCTTTTAAATCCAAGTTCTCTCATGGCAAATGCAGAAGCATAGGTTTTACCTGTTCCGGTAGCAGAAATTAAAAGAGCCTTGTCTTTACCTGATTCTATAATTTTGCTTAAATTCGAAATAAATCCTGACTGCATCGAATTTGGCTTCAGACGATGACGTTCAAGTGAAATGATATTTTCATACTGAGCGATCGCTTTTTGATTTTTGATAATAGAATTTTTATAATACTGAATCGAATAGTCATCAATAAAACAGCTGTACTGTTTTGTATATTCGGAGTTCCAAAGCATATCAAATTCATCATTTATCTGCCGTGCCATTTCTCCGTTTTCTGATGATACTATTCTGGTATTCCATTCGTAATTTTTAGTAAGTGCTGCCATGGTCATATTTGAACTTCCAATAATGATCCTGTACATGTCATCTTTTCTAAAAATATATCCTTTGGTATGAAAGCCTTCCCCTGCCGCCTCTGTATCAAACATTCTGATTGTCAGATTACTTAATGAATTCAACTTATTCAATGCCTTCGGATCACTAAACATCAGATAATCAGTAGTCAGGATTTCTCCTTTAATTCCTCTTTTTTCGAGTTCTTTAAAAGTCATAAGAAGAGGTGTAATGCCGCTCATAGTTATAAAAGCCACACTGATTTTAAAATGATCACACGATAACAGTTCATCTTCTATTGAAGAAAGTACCTTTTTTCCTTCTCTATAGTTATTTGAAACAAACTGCGGTTTTAAAGCAAGATTTGAAGGATTTGTGCTGTCTATAAAAGCCGTCTGAAAGGCGTTGTTCATTTCTTTTATTATCTCGTTATCCATATTTCCCCCACCTGTTAAAATTCAATAATCAAATTTATTATACCATTTATAACTATAACAAACAAGATTCTAATTTATTACTCATACTTCGCACATTAAAATTAACCGTTCATCCATTCACTATCCACAACAACCAAACCCATTCCAAAAAAACCGCATTCGTTAAACCATCCCGGAAAGATAGCGCATTATCCACAACAACCAAACCTATTCAAAAAAAACCGCATTCGTTAAACCATCCCGGAAAGATAGCGCATTATCCACGGCAACCAAAACCATTCTCCGCCCTAACTCATTCGCACGACCTGCGAGGAAAAGCCGGCAAAAAGGAAGGTCAAAGGAAGGGAGAGCTCGAGAGGGAAACCCATAAGGAGGGGAAAATGCCGGCTTTTTGCGATTTTTTTCTTTCCCCTCCTTCCGGGTTCCCCTCTCGAATTTCCGAACCTAACAACTTCCTGAACATAACAGCATATTACCATAATCACCTTTGCGTTACTTATTATTGAAATTTTCGAATTATCATGTTTTATTATTCTTATCCAGATAAAAGAGCAAAATCTTCGTTTGTAAATCT
>JAZUJY010000138.1:0-6173 GCA_045643005.1 Oscillospiraceae bacterium
AGCGGACCGACCAGGTCTGATCAATCCGCTTGAGTACTATTTATCGAATTAATGGTGTTTAATACAGATGTAGCGCCGTATACGAGTTCCGTACGTACGGTGCAATGAGAGGGGCGAGGTTTAACCTCCCCCTACTCTATTGATCTCTGTGATCTTTTGTCAGCTTCGCTGACAGTCCCATTTTTCAATGGGATTTGAATTGACGTGGCGGGTTCTGTTCTGACCGGACAGTCGAAGTACAATTTCCGACTGTTTGGTCAGCGATTCTGCGAATCGCCTCTGCTTGTTAAAAGAGCTTTGAACAACACAGAGTTTTGAAGCATATTTTAAAGGAAAGAACTGTTTAAGGGGCTTAAGACCAATGAGCCTGAAAAGACCGGGAAGAATATCCGGCGTTCAGAAACTGTAATATTTTTTTATTTTACAAAATAAAAATATTTAAACAACAAAAAACTTTATTCACAAAGAAAGAAAGGAAACAATACCATGTTAAGAATGAACTTAAATATTCGAAAAAATACAAAAAACAGCAGTAGAAAAATCAGTACGCCATATTTGATCATAATTATTTTGCTTATTGTTGTATTAGGCGGACGTGCATTATATCATTGTTTAACTATGTCTGCTTCGTCTATAGCTACCACTGACTGGGATGTTCCGGTTACTGTCAGATTAGATACTGAAAGGAAATGGTATCAACCCTATGACGGAAATGAGAAAGAAATGCCTTATATACTTACTGTTAAGAAAAAAGGAATTTTTAAGCATGTAATCTATCAAACATCATTTATATTTAAAAACAACGGTGAATATATGTGTATTGACGATGTTGATTTTGAACATGTTGATGATGATCATGCTATACTTACAATAAACAGCGATTACATGGACGAAATAATTTTTGAAATACCTTACAAATAAGAAAATCAAACAAATCCCCGTTATCCGAATTGAAGTGCCTCCTGTCAGGAAGACAGCAAAAAAATACAGCATTTACAGAAAAGTAAGTGCTGTATTTTTTTAGCGTAGGTCTGGTGATATTACATAGGTGACATGGAGCAAATGATATGAAGCTTTTTTATTTACACATCACCGGATGTAATAATTATGATCCAAAATGTAATTTTATTCTTCTTCACCCGGTCCAAAATTAATGACTGCAGGCTGCATATCATCGAAAACTATTGTACTGATAAACTGATCAAGCTTTTCTTTGCCGATATAGTATGCATTCTGGTATTCGAAAATATTTGTTACTATATATCCGTCTTCAGTAATTCCGAATGATTTGTCTGAAATACCGATGACAGGTATGGAAACAGATATAGCATACTTTACAGAAAAATCAATATCGTCTGATATGCAGACTGCATTGCTGCTTTCTTTTAATATTTTCATCAAAAGTTCATAGTAATATGATCTTGCTGTAGTTTGAGTTTCCTTTAAATACAGCTCTTTAAAAACAGCATTGTTTTCAAAATCTGTGTCATCAAACATATTTCCAAGTGATGCAGGAAAATATGATACTGAAGTATAGGAATAAAAATATTCGTCTCCTTTAAACTGAACAGCCACAGCACAGTCGGCGGAAATATTTTTTATTTTATACAATGTCACATCTGCTTCATGAAGCTCCAGTGTCTGAAAATCCTGACCGGTCATTTTTATCTCGTCGAGTTTTTCATCTGTCATATTTTGAGGAACTTTTCTGCACTGTGTTACATAATCATTATTTTTATAGTTAAGGCTTATATACTTTTCAAATATTTCGCTGTCGTTCCAGGAGGGGAGTACATACATTTCTTCGGCAGATTTGACAGAGGTTTTTGAAGGATCTGCAGCAGGCTCTGATGTAATGCTGCTGACTGCAGAAGAAACGGCTGACGTTACGGTTTTATCAGGATGTTTTTCAGCCACATTTGATGATTTCGGTTTATTTTGCTCTGATATCTGTTCTGTGTGCGATGATACAGTTGCAGATTTATCCTTCTTTTCTGAAGTTTTCGGTTCTGTTGCGGCAGGTTTTGTTTTTTTATCTGCAGCGCCGGATTCTGCCATAACCGAAGACTCCGCCGGAACCGTCGGGGCAGTGCTGATATTTTCAGAAAGAGTCACCTCTGCTATCGGAACGTCAGGCTTTTTAACATCGGGGATAAGTGTTTTTACAGAGAAAACGGCAAGACAAATACATGCAGCAGAAGCAGACACAGAAATAATAATATTTCTTCTGATCCTCCTTTTTCGTTGGATCTCATTGCGAATTTGTATTACATATTCAAGTATTTGCTTAGATTCCTTCATATTCAAAACCTGCTTTCTCCAGTTCGGATTTCAGTGATTTTTTTGCTCTGTAGATAAGATCACCGATCTGGCGTTTGGATTTTTTCATTACTTTTGCTGCTTCGAATGTATCCAGCTCTTCAAAATAAATCAGATACAGGACCTGATTGTAATCTGAACTGAGCTTTTTCATGACAGAACATAATTCTATCTTTGTTTCATCCTTAAGATACTGCTTTTCGATATCCGTTTCATCAGATATTGAAAAATATTCGTCAACCGGCTTGTCTGAAAATCGTGACCTGTGCTTCAAATAATCATATGCGCAGTTTCTGGCGATAGTATACAGCCACGTTTTAAAAGATGATCTGTTATTGAATTTCGGTTTGTTTACAGCCAGCTTTACAAATGTATTCTGCATGATCTCCTCAGCAGCACAGATATCATTTACTATACTGTTTATAAAAAGCGAAATACCGTTATGGTAACGGTCAATTATTTCACCCAGTCCGCTGTCGTCGCCGTCAAGATAACGGGCATAGCATTCTGCATCGTTTACCATGCACTTATTCACCCCTTAAAAATATTTACTCTCTGTATATTAGACTCCGAAATCTGTGATTTTTCGCACTTGTTTTTTAAATAATCCCTTAATTATCTGAAAGTAATCTCCCGGAAGATTTTTTCTGAATAAAACAGGGAACTGCATGATACTATGCAATTCCCCGTAACAGAAGTATTAATTACTGTATTAAAGCTTTGAAAGCTTATCTTCCAAGCCTGATATCCTCTTTGCAAACGTACTGTTTAAGTCGTGCAAGATCTGCGATATCAACATTTCCGTCGTACTGAACATCGGCAGCCTCTGTCTGAACAGAATCAAATGTGAGATCATTCAGCAGGTACAGTGAAAGAAGTGAGAGATCGGTAAGATCTGCAATCCCGTCAGAATTCAGATCGCCGTAGACCAAAGCTGCTCCTGATATGTCGGTATCTGATGTGGTTATATCAGCGTTGTGTACTGCATAAGATGATTCTTCCATCAAAAATATCAGACTGCTTCGGCTGATACTGTTATCAATAATAAAGTCCCTTATCATTTTGTTTTGCTGCTTGTCAGCGTTATAGGCATAGATGATATAAACCTTTTCTTCTTCTTTGCTGTCAAAAAAATGTGCTGATACAATATTGTTTTCACTGGTGAAATTTGTGAGCATTTCGTAAATCAATGCATGGTCTGTTATCATTTCGCCTTCATCATCAGGGAAGTCAGCAAAAACATCACCATATTCTATATAGCCGGTATACTTAAACCATACATTCGAGTCATCTATTCCGTTAAGAACACAATATTTCTGAGCTGCATTCAGTTCAGCCTCATCGGCACTTTCATAGATAACATAAGCATGCTCTAAAAGAAGATCAACTGACAAACTGTGGTTTTTAAAAGCTTTGTCTTCATATTCTGCATACACGTTTTCCTTAAGCTTAATGCATATATCGTTTAAAAGTGCAGCCTTTTCTTCATCTACCTGTGTAACACCGTCAGCAACAGGGAGTCCGGGATTGTATGCGGCACTTACCATTATCTCGCCTGATGCATCTTCAGGATCTTCAGCTGAGACAAACGGTACTGAAGTGGAAAGAGCGAGGATAAGAGCGGAAAACAAAGCTAAATTAGAGTTGGTAAATTTTTTCATATTAAACCATTCCTTTCGGTAAAGTCTGATTTTTTAGAGAGTAAATATTTTTTTCAGGTAAAAACAAAATATATTTTGCTTTCTGTAAATTAGACTTTGAAAGGATTAATTTTTCGCAGTAAAAAATAAATTTTTTCAGATAATTTATTCCTTAACTATTATAGCATTATCAGCACGATATGCCAAGAGTAAACAGCAAAAAAATTTACTTATAACAACACAGAGGATATCCCCCGCCTCTGCAGGCGGCGGGTTCTATCTGACCAAACAGTCGGAGTACAATCTCCGACTGAGCGGGAACCGATTCTACGAATCGCCTCTGCTTGTTAAAAGCAGAGCTTTGAATATTAACATATTACTTTTTGAATAAATGATATTCTGCAAACAAAATAACTTATTCTGTTCGGTGCTTTTTTATTTAATAATAACGTTCCAGTCCTTATCATATATAAACTCAGATAAATCATCGTTATCAAACACCTCAAGCAGTTCTTTGAAATCCTTGACTGTATTATAGCTGTCAATTTCACTCCTGCTGACCCACTCCATATTACCTTCATCAGAAGATTTCAGATTTCCTTCATACTCATTTGTCTTGTATAAAAACACAACATATCTCCCATGCTCCCCGCGAAACTGCTTGACTCCGCACAGCTTCGGATTTTTTATGGCAAGACCGGTTTCTTCCTTCATTTCTCTGACAACAGCATCCGTAAAGCTCTCATAAGGCTCAACATGCCCGCCCGGAAAGGTATATCCCTGCCAGTCCGGTTTTTTTCTGTTCTGAAGAAGAATTTTGTCATCATGATATATCATACAAAGATTTGTAAGTTCTATCGGTTCACTGCGGTCCATTATTATTTCTCCTGTTATCGTCATCTATTATCATTATGTTAGACAAAAAAACACCCCGTTTTTCATTTTTTCAAACTTTAATAATGATAACATTGAAGAGTCTTTTTGTCAACTTAATATGTAAATGAATTTATATATACCGACTAAAAAACCGCATCACTTCTATTTCGGGATAGAGATGATGCGGTTCATTATATATAATTTGTACAGATGTCTGTAATTAGTATGATATTCTATTTGCGTCCAAACAGCCTTTTGAAAAATCCGCCTTTTGAATCACCGTTATCATCCGGCTTATTTTCAGTATCATCTTCGTATTCATCTTCATCTTCTGAGTCTTCATCAGAATCTTCATCCGGATCATCGCTGTCATCATAAATACCGTCATAAGGCGATTTATTTTCGAGGTCCTCAGTAAACCCTGTACCGTCTGCTGCAAATGACCATTTTAAGCTTTCTGAATCTTTAACAAGTTTTCCGATGATAACCGACTGAACAGATGGATCATAGTTTCCATCAAGTTTATAGGTACAAAGTCCGTTAATAAAATCAGTACTATCTTCTGATACAGCAATAAAGATATTCTTTGCATCTTCAAATGTCGTATCATCAAATAATAATTCAATTCCGAATTCTATTTCATCGATACCGATGTTTACCTGTGAAGGTACAACCTCTATGATATCGGAAACATCTTCTACATCTGTATTAAATAAAAAACTGAGACCGTTCACGGAAGGAAATTTGGTACTGACATGATAAAGCGTGCAACCTTTTGACCTCATATAAACGTGAACATACAAATCAATATCGGACGCAGTATCATTTTCATCAGTTTCACATCCTATACCGACATAAAAAGAATCAAGATTATATGAATCCTTTACAAGAGAAAATTCCTGTCCTTTTTCAAGATTGATCATAATAATTCCATAGCCTCTCTTTTTAAATATTTCAAAGCATGACTTAAAACTGCAGATAAAATTACATCACAATTCCAAATGGATAAAAAAATACAGTATTTGCCAAATCATTTCCACTTTGATTTTAATATTATATCATAAATACAAACATAAAGCCATAGCCTTATTATACAAAAAACTCTTGTATTTTACATTTATAAGATAAATAGATTTCATGGAAAAGCCATAGAGCCACTGAAATGAAACAATGAATCCAATTGACTTGAGCAGTTGGAAATGTTCAAAGCTCTGCTTTTAACAAGCAGAGGCGATTCGCAGAATCGGTTCCCGCTCAGTCGGAGATTGTACTCCGACTGTTTGGTCAGATAGAACCCGCCGCCTGCAGAGGCGGGGGATATCCTCTGTGTTGTTATAA
>JAZUJY010000139.1:0-57425 GCA_045643005.1 Oscillospiraceae bacterium
CTGGGGAATAGAGGTTTTGCAGACCTCTGCCTTACCACTTGGCTATGGTACCTTATTCTGGAAAAGGACGCTCAAAAACAAACCGTCTAAGCGTCCTTTTCTCTTTTGGAGCGGATTACGAGGCTCGAACTCGCTACCTCCACCTTGGCAAGGTGGCGCTCTACCAGATGAGCTAAATCCGCAAAATCCTGGTGCCTCCGGTCGGAATCGAACCAACGACACGGGGATTTTCAGTCCCCTGCTCTACCAACTGAGCTACAGAGGCAAAAATGGCGACCTGGATGGGGATCGAACCCACGACCTCTAGCGTGACAGGCTAGCGTTCTAACCAGCTGAACTACCAGGCCATTGGTGGGAACAATAGGGCTCGAACCTATGACCCTCTGCTTGTAAGGCAGATGCTCTCCCAGCTGAGCTATGCTCCCACTCGTCAGTTTTGCTTTCGCTCTCTGACGACGTTATTTATTTTATCATATAAAATCAAAATTGTCAACAGTTTTTTAAAAAAAATTTCAGTTTGTTATATTTGCACATTGATATTTAAGATTTGTAAATACTAATGTTCATTTTGTCACTCTGCTGTTGAAAAAAGTCTCATTACTTCGCCGCGAAGACCGCTGTATTTCTCCGTCAACAGCTTGCTGTCGTCGGAAATAATACTGTCAGCTGTATCCTGTGCCAGTTTAAAAAGTTCAAGATCGTTTGCCATATCTGCTATTTTAAGACACGGAAGCCCATGCTGCCTGTTTCCGAAAAAATCTCCGGGACCTCTCAGTTTGAGATCCTCTTCTGCTATCCTGAAACCGTCTGTCAATGAACATATTATTCTCAGTCGCTTTCTTGTTTCTTCGCTATGATTATCAGTAATAAGTATGCAGTAACTTTTTTCGTTTCCTCTGCCTACCCTTCCTCTAAGCTGATGAAGCTGTGAAAGTCCGAACCGGTCAGCATCTTCTATTACTATAACTGCTGCATTTGGAACATCGACCCCGACCTCTATGACTGTTGTGCTAACAAGTATATCCGTTCGTCCCTCTTTGAAATCAGCCATAACGGAATCTTTTTCATTTGCCGGCATTTTCCCATGAAGAAGGCCGACTCTAAGCGAAGGAAAAACCTCTTTTTCAAGTTTATCTTTATATTCGATGGCAGATTTCAGCTCCGACTCACTTTGTTCGACCAAAGAACAAACGATATATGCCTGACGACCTTCATTTACTTTTTTTCTTATAAATTCATAGATCCTTTCTCTGTAGCCTCCGGTCACTGCCGACGTTTCAACAGGAATTCTGCCGCGTGGAAGTTCATTAATTATACTGATATCAAGATCACCATATATCATCATTGCAAGAGTTCGAGGAATAGGTGTTGCCGACATTACAAGTCTGTGCGGGCGGTCACCCTTCTGTGCCAGTGCATTTCTCTGTGAAACTCCAAACCGGTGCTGTTCATCCGTGATCACAAGCGCCAATTTTTTAAATTCTACATCTTTTTGAATTATCGCATGTGTTCCAACTATTATATCGTAGCTGCCCTGTGCTATGTCAGCTTTTATTAGATTTTTCTGCTTTTGAGTCAGTGACCCGGTCAGCAGGCAGACTCTTATTCCGAAGCTTACAAGGAATCCGCTCAGAGTCCTGAAATGCTGAGCCGCCAGTATCTCCGTAGGGGCCATGAGTGCCGCCTGATACCCGTTTTTTGCACTCAGATAGCATGCAGCAGCTGCAACCGCTGTTTTTCCGCTTCCGACGTCTCCCTGCAGCAGTCTGTTCATCGGCTTGTCTGAACGCATATCAGCTGCTATTTCAGATACTGCTCTTTTCTGAGCATCTGTCATTGTAAACGGAAGATCTTGAATAAACTCATTTTCCGATATGCTGCTGTCCATTATATATTCTGAATTTGCTTCTCTGTTTCGTTCACGAAGCATTCTCATTCCGAGCTGAAGATTTAAAAGCTCATCAAATGCCAGTCTTCTTCTGGCACGCTCAACAGCTTCTTTGTTTTCAGGGCAGTGAATACTGTTCAGCGCTTCTTCAAGACCGCAAAAATTATTTTTCGTGAGGATCTCCTGCGGCATAAATTCATAATGTGAATCAGCAAAAAGTTTCAGAGACTGTGCAACATTTGTCCGAACCATTGTATTTGTCAGTCCTGCCGTAAGATGATACACTGCCTTCAGCTTTTCCTCTGATCCAAACGGGATATACTGAGGCGAATTCATCTCTCTTGAAAGAAGATTTCCACTGACTTTTCCGTAAAACAAGTATTTTTTTCCGGTTTCAAGAGAACTAAGCGCATATTTGTTATTATAAAAAACGATCATAAATATACTCGCGCCGTCTGAAACTGAGGCTTTATATATGCTGAGTCCTTTTCTTATCATTTTTTCGGGAAATTTTTGTATTACGGTCCCGGCTATAACATTATTTTGATTTAATTCAGCATCATTTATCAGTACCGGTGATGAATAATCAACATAACTGCGCGGAATGTGATAGAGAAGATCAAACGGTGTACAGATCCCGAGATTTGCATACAGCTCCTCCCTTTTGGCAGCAACATTTTTTAATACTTTTATCGGTTCAAATATCTTTGTAATGATTATCACCTCTTATTTAAAAAATCCTCCCGGGAAACGGGAGGATAATGATCTAATATATTATCTGACGTCTGTTATTCTACAGAAATAATATAGTAATAAACAGGCTGACCGCCGTTTATAAGTGTTACTTCTATCTTGTCACTTAGCTTCTGTGAAAGAAGTGCCTGCATTTTCTCTGCATTTTCATCTGTAACATCAGAACCATAGATAAGTGTTACAAATGAAGAATCATTCCTGATCATCTTCTTTGTCAGCTTAAGAACAGCCTTTGTGATATCTTTCTCAGTAAATGCAAGTTTACTGTTATCAAGAGCAAGTATCTCGCCTTTTTTGATCGAATGACCTTCAAGTTCAGTATCACGCGCTGCAAATGTAATAAGTCCTGTTGAAATACGTTCAAAAGCCTTTGTCATAGCAAGCTTATTATCTGCAAGCTCTGCACTTTCATCATATGCAAGAAGTGCAGCAATACCCTGAGGAATAGTTCTTGTCTGAAGAACACATACGCCTCTGTCTGCAAGCTTGATAGCCTGTTCAGCTGCCATTATAATGTTTTTGTTGTTAGGAAGTACAAATACTGTTTCTGCAGGAGTACTGAATATAGCGTCAAGAATATCCTCTGTTGACGGATTCATGGTCTGTCCTCCGGTAACTACGTTATCGGCTCCGAGATCCTTAAACAGTTCTTCTACACCATGTCCGGCAGCAACAGCAACAAAACCGTATTTTTTCTCAGGTTTCTTTTTGACCACTGCTCTCGGCTCCTGATTAGCCTCTCTCTTCTTTCCGTCGTGCTGAAGCTTCATGTTTTCGATTTTCGGAAGATTTATCGTGCCGTATTCAAGCGCTTTTTCAAGAACAACGCCCGGATTGTTTGTATGAACATGAACTTTTATTATATCATCATCATCTACTACAAGAACACAGTCTCCTATAGTTTCAAGATAAGCTCTGAGAAGTGCAGCATCTTTGCAGTCAGGATGTTTTGTAATAATACATTCTGTACAATAGGAGAATTTGATATCTGTATCAGCTTCGCCTACAGCTGTTGCAACAGGGCTGACAGCAGCAGTTTTTGAAATATTTCTTTCAATTTTTTTACCGTTGAAAATATCAAGCATTGCTTCAAAAATAATAACAAGGCCCTGTCCGCCGGCATCAACAACTCCGGATTTTTTAAGGATCGGAAGCATTTCAGGGGTTTTCTGAAGAGCTTCATTGGCAGCTTCACAAACATTTTTCCAGAATACTGCTATTTCGTTTGTATCCTGATATGAATTCTGAGCTTTTTCTGCAGCCATTCTGGCTACTGTAAGAATAGTACCTTCAGTCGGTTTCATTACTGCTTTGTAAGCAGCATCAACACCGAGCTCAAGTGCATTTGCAAAATTTTCACACTTGGCAGTTCTTAAATCTTTAAATCCTTTTGAAAAACCTCTGAATAAAAGTGAAAGAATAACACCTGAATTTCCTCTTGCGCCTCTTAAAAGAGCTGATGCTGTTGTATCAGCAACCTTGGAAATATCAGCATCATCATTTAACATCTCAAGTTCTTTTCTTGCAGAATTTAAAGTCATTGACATATTTGTTCCGGTATCACCATCCGGAACAGGATAAACATTAAGCTCATCCACCTGTTGTTTACGTCTTTCAAGACATACTGCAGCATTTATAACAGCATCTCTGAATAGATTTCCGCTTATCACGTAATGACCTCCCGACTAAAATGACATATTGTCAATTGAAACATTTATTTTTGACACAGTAATTCCTGCAGCCTGTTCAACTGCAAATCTGACTTTGTTTTTCATGCTGCTTACCACAGCAGAAATATTTGTACCAAATGTAACAGACATGTGAATATTAATAATTAAATTATTGTCCCTTACCCTGACACTGACGCCGTTTTTCTTCGAACGTTTCATAACATGTGCTTTTACATCATCCCAAAGTGAACATGCGTTCATATCAACAACGCCGAAGCAGTCTGTAACCGCATTCCATATCAGTTCTGTAAGATAGTTGTTTGATATGGTGATCTTACCGATATGATTTTCAACCTTTATCATATTTTAACATCTCCCGATTTTTAATACAATCTTTCAGATTGGTCTATGCTTACACATTTTTCATTATAACACAAAAATATCAATAATACAAGTATGGTCTGAATATATTTTCAACATCAAAATTGTTTATTTATTATTGATTTTTCTTTAATCCGCCTTCAGTATTTTTCATTGACATAAAATACATATTGTGGTATCATTTAGAAAGAAAAAAATACAGGAACCGGAGCAGATATAATGAATGTACTATTTATCGGTGATGTTGTCGGAGATTCCGGATGTTTATACATAAGGAAGAATCTGTACAGGATCAAACAGGAATACAAAATAGATGTCACAATTGCAAACGGTGAAAATTCCGCACATGGAAATGGTATCACCAAAAGTTCAGCAGAATCACTGATCAGCAGCGGCGTGGATATTATAACCACAGGGAATCATGCTTTCAGAAGGAAAGAAACCGGAGATATTTTTGAGAGAGAAAATATAATCAGACCGGCTAACTATCCCGATGGCTGCACCGGACACGGATGGTCGGTTTTTGACTTTGGAAAATATCAGCTTGCAGTCATCAATCTCATGGGAACCGTATATATGGATTCTCTCGACAACCCTTTTTCTTCAATAGACCATATTCTCACAGAGATCGATACTCCTAATATAATTGTTGACTTTCACGCAGAAGCCTCATCAGAAAAAAAATGCATGGGATTTTACCTTGCAGGAAGAGTGTCTGCCGTTCTCGGAACACACACACATGTACAGACAGCAGATGAAACAATACTCAAAGATCATACAGGATATATAACCGATGTAGGAATGACAGGCCCTGAAGAATCGGTTCTTGGTGTTACGACAGAAGATGCACTTAAAAAACAGCGATTTAAAACACCTGTTCTCTTTACTGAATCTCAGAATCCGGCATTTATAAATGCTGTAATACTTGAAATAGATACTCGTGTTGGTAAATGTGCAAAAATAACAAGGCTTATTCTAAGATAAAATTAACAAAAATAGTACACATCTATTGCATTCTTATTGTTAATAATGTATAATAAAGTTGCAACCGAGCGATTCGATTAACATCACAGCATCAATATTATATGTAGGAGGTCTTCACTTTGGAAATATTAAAAGTTTCATCACACTCTTCACCAAACTCTGTAGCCGGTGCGATCGCAGGCGTAATAAGAGAGAAGAAAGCAGTTGAAGTACAGGCCGTAGGTGCCGGTGCAACAAACCAGGCAATAAAAGCAATTGCAATTGCACGCGGATATCTCGCTCCGATAGGCGTTGATCTTATCTGCATTCCTGCTTTTACCAACATTTCAATAGACAATGAAGAAAGAACCGCAATAAAGATCATTTGCGAGCAAAGATAATTTTTGGATATTTTATATTTTTTAATAGGTATCTGTGCATTCTGTATGTACAGATACTTTTTTGTTTTACCTATTGATTTTCTTTTATTTGTGTGATATAATTAATTAGATATCTATATTCATTTAGAGGAGGATAATTTTTAAATGTCTATTTTTGAAATAATTACAGGAATTTTATTGCTCCTGTGCTGTATATGTATAATAATTCTTTGTCTTGCTCAGGACAGTAAAGCTCAGAACGGTATGACATCAGCTATCACAGGTGCTTCAAGTGATTCATTTTACGGAAAAAATGAAGGCAGGACAAAAGAAGCTAAATTGATCAAATCTACAAGAGCTTTTCTTATAATCTTTTTTGTACTTACTTTAGCTATCAATCTTTTATCCAGATTCTTCAACTAATATATTTCAATTGAATCATAAAATAAATCCTGCTTTTTGACAGCTGTTATTTCATCTGTCAATGTGCAGGCATTTTTTTTTAGGAGGAAACAAAACATGGCCACAATAAAACACACAGTCAGATATTTCAGAAGCAGAATACTGCTCCTGCTGAATCAAAGTGGAAAAAAAGCTGTTTCAAAAAGTGATCTTTCAGGCAAAAGCAAATGCAAAAAAACTGAAAAGCTCGTCTTTGACCAGGCTATAGAAGAGCTTATTGATGAAGGAATGATTTTTGAACAGAAAAAAGGATTTGTTCTCTGCTCAAGAATGGGGTATTTTACAGCAACTGTAAAAAGGCTCAGCAAAACCTTCGGATTTATAGAACGAAACGATGACAGCACAGAGGTTTTTATTCCGGGAAAATACCTTCTTGGGTCAATGCCGGAAGACAAGGTTCTTGCCGTACTTATCCCGTCAAGAACAGGTAAACCCGAAGGACAGGTTATTTCCGTTCTTCAGAAGGCGACTGCCACAATAACCGGAGTTATAGAAACCGAATACGGACAGTATTTCATTATTCCGGATACCATGACCAAAACTCCTGTAAAAATAGTTGCCAATTCATGCGGAGCCAAACCCGGAGACAAGGTTATCGCAGAAATCGTCTACAGAGGCAAAAGTCACTCTGAACATAAAGCATCAGTAATTTCATGCTTCGGCAGTTCTGACCGAGCAAGCAGCTGTGCAGCAGCCTGTGTTACTTCAAACGGACTCTCACTCACATTTCCACCGGATGTTTCTACAGAAGCAGAAAAAATCTCTTTTGCAGGCATCCACGAATATGATTTTAACAACAGACTCGATCTCAGAGATCTTGATATCTTTACAATAGACAGTGCTGATTCAAAGGACCTCGATGATGCCATATCGGTAAAGAAAATGAAAAACGGATATGAACTCGGTGTTCACATTGCTGATGTTTCGCACTACGTAAAAGCAGGATCACCGCTCGATAAGGAAGCTCTTCACAGAGGAACCAGCGTATATTATGCAAACAGAGTTATTCCTATGCTTCCGAAGGAATTGTCAAACGGTATCTGTTCTCTGAATCCAAATGAAAATCGTCTTGCCTTTTCATGTATAATAGAACTTGACAGTGCAGGAGAAATAAAAGATTATAAATTTCATAAATCAGTCATCAGTTCAAGAGTAAAAGGTGTTTACTCTGAGATAAATCAGATTCTTAACGGAACAGAATCCGAAGAAATAAAGAAAAAATACGAATTAGTCAGAGAAAATATCTTTATAATGAATGAGATCGCGGACATTCTTATCAAAAACCGTGAAATGCGTGGAGCACCTGAACTTGAAACAAGTGAAAGCTGTCTTCTTATCGATGAAAATGATATATGCATAAACGTTATTCCGAGAACACGCGGAAAAAGTGAAATGATAATAGAAGAATTTATGCTGCTTGCAAATCAGTGTGCTGCAAATCTTGCAAAAAAATCGGAAATACCTTTTGTATACCGAATCCATGAAAATCCTTCAACTGAAAAAATTGAAGATATGAAAACATTCCTTACAAAAATGAACATTGAATATCCTCACTTTTCAGAAGTCAAACCGGGACATATGGCCGAAATATTAAGAAACAACAAGGATGATCCAAAGTTTCCTGTTATAAATAATATCCTTCTCCGTTCCATGGCCAAAGCAAAATACTCTCCTGATCCTGTCGGACACTTCGGTCTGGCACTTGATGACTATGCACATTTTACTTCACCGATCAGAAGATATCCTGATCTTGCAATACACAGGATCTTAACAGATCTTCTTTCAGGATATGACAAGGAATGGATGAAAAAACGTTATGAAGCATTTTCAAAAAATGCCTCAGAACGATCAACAGCAACTGAACTTACTGCTGTAAAAGTCGAACGTGACTGTGAAAGCTGCTATATGGCTGAATATATGACTGCACATATCAATGATGAATATGAAGGCATTATTTCATCGGTCACCGACTTTGGTTTTTATGTTGAACTTGAAAATACCGTTGAAGGGCTTGTTCATATACATTCACTTGAAGGTCATTATGACTACGACGGTCTTTCTGTTCTCACTGAGGAAACATCCGGCAAAATGTATTCTTTAGGTGACAGAGTAAAAGTTAAATGTGTTGGTGCAAATGTAAATAACGGCACTATTGATTTCAATCTTGCAGAATAAAAAAAATGTCCTTCAGTTTTCTGAGGGACATTTTTTTAATTAAATCTGAATTTTTCAGTTGACAAAATGATATTTTTATAGTATAATAGTATTCGTTGACTGGTGCTGTTATAGCTCAGGTGGTAGAGCACATCCTTGGTAAGGATGAGGTCACCGGTTCAAATCCGGTTAACAGCTTTGATCCTGAATTATTCATAAATACTGAGTCTGATCGGTGTTTACGAATAGTTCAGGATTTTTTTATTATTTCAAAGCTCTGCCCAGACAGGAAAAGCTTATCCTGAAAATATCTTCGCTGTTATACTAAGAAAGCCATACTCAAGAAAACTTAAGTATGGCTTTACTTTTTTCAATAATAAATCAATTATCAAAGCTCATCTCTTTTTGCTCTTTCAAGCCATGCACCGGCAAGATCAAGAGCATCATACAGACCGTTTTTCTCACTCTGCTTTTTAATTGCGTCCTGAGGATTAAGCTTCTCATCTGTTGACATAAGATAAACTTTAACTTTATCAGCAACATCAAGATTACCTATTTTTTGTTTTGAAAGGATCTGAAGCATTGTAACGTAATCATCTGTCATGTTTCCATAATAAAGTACATCACCGCTTCTGACCAGCTGCAGTCCTTTATAGGTAAAAAACTTTGTTTTCTCTTGTGTTGTCTCATTCATAATTTTTTTCTCCTTTCGAATGAAAGATTCTCCATCAACCTTTTATTATTATAACACATATTTTCTTATTTGACAAGCCGCACAAATTCATTTTTTCAAAAAGAGTCATATTGGTGAAAAGTGTGGTGAATCAACGTCTGTTTTTTGTTGTAGTTTACCAATTCTCAATAAAGCTTCCGTTGCCTTCGATATTGCTGATATTCGGAAGAAGAGCTTTTTCAACAAATGCCAGTCGGCACTTGAAGCAAATTTCACCGTTCTTTTTTATAACAGCTTTTCTCTCTTCGGTCTTGGATCTGTAAAATTCTATAGTGTTTTCCTCACCAAATTCATTTTTTACATTTACAGAAGCCATCATTTCACCGAGAGCCGATTCATCATCTGTAAGATCGATCTCTTCAGCAGGAGCTTTGATAAGAGCCTGATAAAAGCTTTTGAATCTTTCAGGATCATATTCCTTTCCGTCAAGCTTAACGTCAAGAGTTTCCTCTGAATCACCTTTGCATTCAAATTTCCTTGTTTTTTCGTCTGCTTTCAGACTGATCTCAGATACATCATAAATATAGTCTCCGAAAATCATCTGGGACATCGCATCTTCCGGCTTCATCTTGATCCACGGAAGACTTCCTTCAGCAAACTGCCACATAATACGCTGACCTTCAACCATAGCAATATATCCTGTCGCATCTGTATTGTTCGAACTGAAATTATTTCCTATCTTCAATACAGTTGTCGTTCCGTCATCATATTCTGCAGTTACTGTACACTGAGGATCGTCAAGTCCGGCAAGTTCCAGTTCTTCTTCAATAGGATCAATTGACAGCAGATTTGAAGCTGTCAAACCAAATAAACCATGCGTATAAGTTGCTGCCTCTGATGCATTCATATACGCCTTGACCGGTGATGTCATAACACTTGTGGCAAGTGATCCGCCTGTCCTTTTTTCAGATTCAGGATCATACTCGAAAACAATATCATAATCCAGATCTCTTTCATGAACGGTCATTTTTTTGACTATAGGCTTATCTTCAGGATCCTCTGTAACCTCACGGGAAATATAGAACTCAGGTTCATATCCGAAATTGTCCATGAAGCTGCTTCCTACAATATAAACCTTGTTTGTCCCTCTAAGAGACATATATCTGTTCTCATTGCCGGGAACCACATCTCCTACGATTATATCATAGGTTTCAGGATCATCCCCGTCAAATGTTACTGTTACTTCAGTAACCGGAGAATCAAGTCCGTATACAGACATGTCAGAAGCATCAGTATCTATTACTCTGACAGCATACAGGGACTGTGCATTGATGGCAAGATTACTCAGCTCTGAATCATTCATCTTGAATTCTTTGAATTCATCCACCTGGAATGTAGTCTTGTCATCATCATCAACAGCCTTGTGTAATCTTGTTACTGTATATTCACCATTACTGTTTTTTATTTTTATGGATTTTACATCTGCTTTTCCTCGCTCGTACACAGTAAGGCTTTCATTTTCCGGCTTGACTACTGCAGAAGATGATGAGTCATCTGCCTTCGGATCTTTTGGCTCTGTAAGCTTCAGCGCAAGAAATGCGCCTCCTATAAGTACAAGTGCACCAGCACATGCAATAATTCCTTTTAAACCGCTGCTCATCTCTTACTTCTCCTTACAGCAACTATTATTCCTGCGATTCCGACTGCAAGAGGAATAAATATCATCACAAAAACATTGACAAAAGATACTACAGATTCCTTAACAGTGATCGGAGTTTCCGAAAGATTTTTTGCCTGAACGGTAATACTCATTTCCTTTCCGGATAAACCGGCCATCATTTTTGTGAAAAATTCCAGATTATTAAGACCGTTTGTCTGAATTACATAGCTGTCAAGAAAGAAGGCTGAGCCTGATACGATAACATTACTTGAAACCTTATCAGCATCCTGATAAATATGCTTGCTTCCGCATGCCATTACAGTGTATTCATCTGTCTGTGAACCCATTTCTCCGGTAACAAGACTGTACAGTGCTGCAGAATCAGAACTCTTAAGAATTGAAGCTGTGCTTCTGTCATCCTTTTCATCAAAAAGAAGAGTTATAGAACGTGATGCCGGCATAACCATCGGGATCTTTGTATTTGCATATGAAGCATACTCGTCTGTAACTGTTACGCTCGGTACATTAACATACTGCATCATACCCTGTACACCGACATTAATCAGTTTTGAATTCTGAGTCTCTTCAACAATATCACTGTTGACCTGAATTCCCCATTCTTCAAGAAATGCATCCATTTTCGGCATTTCTCTCTGATCAAAGTTTGCAAAGTAAAGAAGATTTTTTCCAAGATTTCCATCGTTATAAAGGTATTTGTCGAGCTTATCAATTACACCGTCAAGCAAGTCGGTTGAAGGTGTCGGAAGAACCACGATATCAGTTTCAGGATCAATATCCTCATTAAGCGGATCCACTTCACTTACATCAAAACCGTTGTTTTCAAAAGTAGTCTTTAAAAGGCTGAGTGATGCTTCAACACTTTCGCTCTGCTGAACAGTCAGAATAGTAACCGTTGCCGGTTTTTCATTTGAAACATACATAACTGCTGATGTCAGAACTTCTTCTGCTTTAAATCCGGTTACTTCCTGCTGAAAACTATTATTCATTTCCAGCTCAAAAAGATCATCCATCTGAATCTGCTTGATTCGGTTGTCGCATGATACAATGATCGCACCCTGTCTGATATCTTCACTTGTTAATCCTGAAAATTTTGATACGATCCCGGGATTTTTTTCGATATCATAATAATCGACCTTGATCATATCGCTGCATACAGAATACTTTTCGAGAACTTCTCTGACCATCTTAGTATAGGTTGAACTGTTTTCAAGGTCGATTTCATCAGCCATAACAGAAATCTCAACCTCTTTGGTCAGTCCACTCAGATAATCAGTAGTCTGAGATGATACTTCAAAAATCTTTTCCTTAGTAGTATCAATTTTCATTCCAAATCTGTCTGTAATTACTGAAAACAGAACATTTAAAAGAACTATTATAGCAGTAAATGCAACTGTAATGGTAGTTGCAACTGCACCATATTTGAATTTTCTTTTATTAAATGATTTCTTTTCTTTTTCAGGTTTTTTCTTTTTTTCTTTTTTCGAAGTTTCAGCTTCAGCTTCAACTTCAGCTTCAACTTCAACTTCAGCTTCAGCAGTGTTTTCACTGTTCTTTACTTCTTTTTCTTTTTCAGTGCTCATATTTCAAACCTCCTTAATTCCAGCGACGCTTTTCAAATACTCGTACTGTAAAGAAATTAAACAAAACAGCCGTGCTTACAAAAAACATAATACTTGAAAAATTGAACAGTCCACTTACAAATTCGTTGTATCTTGTCTGGAAAGACAAGCTGTGAAGAATGTTGGAAACCACACTGAAACTTTCCGGAATAACTTCTGCAATCGCATCAATAAGATACAGAATAAACAGCGTTATAAAACCAAGGATGGCTGCAATTATCTGATTTTCTGTAAGGGAAGAAACAAATAATGTCACGGCAATAAATGCTGCTCCTAAAAACCAGAGTGCCAAGAAATTGGAAAGAACCATATTCCACGCTACATCTCCGAAATATTCGAGGATAAGAGCCTGTAAAAGGAAAATTGCAATTCCTATCATATAAAGCACAAGTGCTGCAAAATATTTTCCCAGAACAATTGATGTAATGCTGACAGGAGATGTCAGAAGTCCCTGTTCAGTTTTAGTCCTTTTTTCCTCAGAAATAAGCTTCATAGTCATGATCGGGATCAGAAATATTATTACGAGAAACATTGAACCAAATACATTTGTCATATCTATACTGCCATATTTCAAAGTATAGACAGAAAAGAAAAATCCTGATATCAGATAAAATACAATCAGAAATATATATGCGATAGGAGATGTAAAAAATGCCCCTAATTCACGTCTGAAAATTGCGCCCATTATACTTCATCTCCTTTTTCATTATCACTGTCTTTTTTTTCATCTGTTGCAGCTTCTGCAGTATTTTTTTCAAGAGATACAGTCTCTTTTGGCACTATGACCTGCTCACCTTTAACGATCTTAAGGAATACATCTTCAAGAGTAAGCTCGTTTGGCTGAAGCTTTAAGATATACCATTCTTTTGATGCACACAGTTTGTTTAAAGGTCTTCTGATATCAACACCCGGTTTTGCTTCGATCTCATAATCGTAAATGTTTTCTCCGCGCTCCATATCAGCAATAACCGACAAAACATTATCCATGCTTCTTACAGCCTTGTATACGGCTTCTCTCGGGCCTTCGATCTGAGCTATGATCTTATGATCATTTGAAAGGCTCTCTGCAAGACTGTCAGCTGTTCCGTCTGCAACCAGATGTCCTTTATTTATAATTATGATCCTGTCACATACTGCCTGTATCTCAGAAAGAATATGTGACGAGAGAATAACTGTATGATTCTGACCAAGACGTTTGATAAGAGTTCTTATCTCAATTATCTGCTTCGGGTCGAGACCAACTGTAGGTTCATCAAGAATCAGAACAGGAGGATTTCCAACCAGTGCACCTGCTATTCCGACACGCTGTTTATAACCTTTTGAAAGCTTTTTGATGATCCTGTCCTTTACATCTGTTATTTTAACAAGATCACAGATCTCCGAAAGATGTTTGCTTCTTGAAAGTTTGCATTTTTTCAGATCAAATACAAAATCAAGATAACCCATAACTGTCATATCACCATACAGAGGCGGGATCTCAGGAAGATATCCTATATTTGCCTTTGCCTTTTTAGGATTTTCCATAATGTCAATTCCGTTAATTATTGCCTCACCGGATGTTGATGAAATATAACCTGTGATCATATTCATCGTTGTTGATTTTCCGGCACCGTTAGGACCTAAAAAGCCGAGTATTTCACCGTCTTTTACTTCGAAGGAAATATTGTCAACAGCCTTTTTTTCCCCATAGTGCTTGGATAAATTTTTTACCTCAATCACGAGCGAATTCTCCTCCTCAAAACTTAATTTCATACATATAGCTCCATCCAGAAAACAAATAATTGAATTCTTAATGGAGCGTACATGCACTTTTTATCCATTATCTTTCGAAATTTTAACAAGTCTGTGTGTTAACAGGATGATAAAACAAAGATATTCTTTTGTTATTCATTATCTTCACTCTGAGCGAACTGACTTGGATGACGCTTGAAAAAGTCTACTCTCGGTTCAAGGAACTTGAGCTTTTTGTCTTTTCCGCCTGTGAAATCGCCAATAGTATCAAAGATCTTATCCCAGCTCCAGAAGCTTTCATCCAGACCGAGGTACTCAAGGATCATTTCTGTTCCGTTCGGAGCCATCGGATGGAGAAGCACTGCTGCGGTCCTTATCATATGGAACACATTTACAAGTGTCTTTCTTCTCAGCTCTTCATCGTTGTTCTTATCTGCGTCATTCAGATTTTTAACCATGTATTTGCTTGCTTTTCTGATATATGTATCAAGAACATATGTTGTCTGATGGAATTCAAATCTGTACATGAAACGCTCAAAATCAAGAACTGCTTTTTTGGCATTTTCAAGGACATCAGCGTCCACTTCGCCTACAGGCATCATTCCGTCATAGTACTTCTGAACAGCGTATATACATGTTCTGATGATTCTGTTGAATACATTTGAAAGAAGGAATCCGTCCTTTAAAACAGGATCTGATTCTTCAGGATCAGCTGCCGGATTCAAAGGCTTTGGCTGGAAGCTTACACTTCTCTGACCGAGACCAAGACCAAGATAATGCATTCTGAGCTGTTCTGCAGTGTAGTAGTCAAGAAGCTCATCTGCCATCGGAGGCTTTATCGAACCACTGCTGCTTGCTTTTTTGTCAAGGAAAAGAATGTGGTTGTTTGCCATAAGGACAGGAAGCTGAACCTCACCGTCATCAGGAGCCGATTTGATATTGTCCTCGCCCTGCAGAGCCATTATCATTGCCATTTCTGCAATACCGTAAAAATAGATATTGTCAGAACCTATAAACTGATATACCTGGGCATCCTTTGAACACCAGAATTTTTTCCAGTCTTCTCTGCTCTGACCTCTTTTTTCAAGAGCTGCCTGAGTAAATGATACAGGAGCCCACAGAGATTCCGGCCATACCCAGATGGTAAGTCCTTTTTCACCCTCCAGTTCAGGTGCCTTAACTCCCCATTCAATGTTTCCTGTAAGTCTGAACGGAACAAGTGTTTTTCCTGTTCTGTACTGTATTCCGTTGGCAGTAAGGATCTTGCAGGCTTCATCACAGTCCGGAAGCTTATTAAACTGTATCGTAAATGAAGGCTTTTTCGGTTCTTCGATAAACTCATGAACAGGCATCTGAGCTTTTAAGCTTTCATATTTTTCCTGATATTCATTTTTTACATAAATTACAGGAGCCTTCAGAAATTCGTCTATTGTTTTTACTACAAGAGGACGAATATTTTTCTGTTTCTTGAGTCTGTCCGTATATTCCTTCAGAAGATCCATATAATCAGTCAGATTGAAGTACCAGTTTACAACTTCCTTCATTATCGGAGTATCACCTGTAAGTGTACTCTTCGGATCAATAAGGTTTTCAGGCATATACTGATGTCCGAGATCACATTCATCTGCGTATCCTTTTTCAGAACAGCAGCCCTGGACAGGACATCTTCCTATTACCTGACGTCCGTTTAAGAATACTCCTGCTTTTTCATCAAAAAACTGTTTTGTGGTAATTTTTCTAAGCTGCTTGTTTTTATAAAGCTTTCTGATTACCTGGTCTGAGACCTCATTGTGTATCTCAGCAGTTCTTCCTAATCCGGAAGCACCGAATTCATCAGTACTGATATCATAATCTTCAAGAGTTTTCTTCTGTATCAGGTGATTTTTTTCTACAAAATCCTTTAATGTACCGTCAAACTCACCGCTGTCATGAAGCTTTCTGTAGCTTTCTGCAATAGGTGAACCGTAACAGTCAGTTCCGGAAACAAAGATGACATTCTCTTTTCCGATCCTGTCTCTCAAAAATCTTGCAAATACATCGGCAAATACAAAAACTCCGCCGATATGACCGAAATGAAGCTTTTTATTTCCGTACGGCATTCCGCCTGTTACAACTGCTCTTTTCGGAAATTCCGGTCTCTCCTGATATTTTTTGTTTTTATAATCATTCTCCATAGTGATCCTCCGGATAAAAATTATTTATTAATATAATCATACGCTTTTTCAAGACGCTTCATACAGCTGTCATTTCCAAGTATCTGCATTATAGTCCAGAGATCAGGCGTATTTTTTCTGCCTGTTATTGCAACTCTGATTATTTCAGCTATATGGCTGACATTTCCCTTGTAATTTTCAGGATTCTGCTTATATGCTTTCATGTCTGATGCATAGCCGAACTTGTCAGCAACAGCTTTGAGCTTTGAAAACCATGTGTTTGCGTCATCATTGTAATCATATGTATTTTTAAACTCGGAAATAATATCAAGAATATTTTCATATTTTTCAAATTCGTAATCCGGTTCAAATATATCATCAAAGAAATATGAAAGGAATCCGAACATCTGAATGCAGTTGATGAAGTCTTTTCTTCTTCTCTTCATTCCTACACCCATGCAGAGATCCATGATCCTGCCCATCTTCTCAGGATCGGCAAAATAAACAGGAACTGACTCCGGCTTGTACTGCTCCATCCATTTATAGAAGTAATCGTAAACCTCACTGCGGTCTTTTTCTGAAATGACCGATCCGCTTATGTCATCGAGCTTGTCAAGATCAAATAAAATACCCGAAACACCCATTTTTGCAAGTGAAAATTTGAATTCTTCAAGCGGAACTCCCGGATTTTTCTGATACCATTCTTCAAAATTTGAATTAAGAATAGTCATAAGATAAATTCTTACTGCATCCGGATGATAGCCGAGTTCTCTGTAATATCCGAGGGAAAGCTCAGGGTCTTTTCTCTTTGAAAGCTTTCTCTTCTTACCGTCTTCTATTTTCATAAGCTGAGCTGTATGTGCATATTTTGGTCTTCTGAATCCGAGAACATTGAAAAGCTCAACATGTATCGGAACAGACGGAAGCCATTCGCATCCTCTGATTACTGTAGTTGTTCTCATAAGATGATCGTCAACTGCATGTGCGAAATGATAAGTCGGAATTCCGTCAGATTTGAGAATTACAACGTCCATTATATTTTCAGGAAGAGAGATCTCACCCATTATTTCATCTCTGAACTTTATGGTGTTTCCCGGTGTTCCCTGGCTTCTTAAACGCATGCTGTACGGATCACCGTTCTTTATCCTCTTTTCGATCTCTTCATATGAAAGATCTCTGCACTTTGCCCATTTTCCGTAATAACCGATGTCAAGCTTTTCATCAGTCTGAACTTTTCTTATATCGTTTAATTCATCTTCACTGCAGAAGCATGGGTAAGCAAGACCTTTTTTTACAAGATCCTTTACAAATGTCTGATATACTTCCGCTCTCTGTCGCTGATAGAAAGGCGCATAAGAAACGCTTCCTGCCTGTCTTTCAACCTCAGCACCCTCATCAAATCTTATATTGAAATAATCAAGTGAAGAAATAACTGATTCAACAGCACCCTCAACCTTACGTTTGTTATCTGTATCCTCTATACGAAGATAGAACACACCGCCGCTTCTGTGTGCGAGTCTTTCGCCGGCCATGGCACTGTAAAGATTTCCGAGATGAATAAATCCTGTCGGACTCGGACCTATACGTGTGACTTCTGCTTTGGGCGAAAGATCTCTCTGAGGATACTTCTCCTCATAATAATCAGGTGTGTTTTTGATGTCCGGAAACAGCAGTTCCGCGAGCTTTTCATAATCCATTTTAATTCCTCCTGCACATTTTTGCAGCACAAATGTCTTTTCCTATCTGTTCCTTCAGTTCATCAAGAGATCCGAAACGACATTCACCACGAATATATTCAAGAAGTGTCACTCTTACTGTTTTTCCGTAAAGATCTCCCGAAAAATTCAGAAGATGCGTTTCACAGACCGGTTTCCCGTTATTTTCAACAGTAGGCTTGACACCGATATTGGTAACTGATCTGTAGCTTTTTCCGGAAACCAGTGTCTGAGAGGCATATACGCCGAACTTAGGAATGACCTGGTTTTCATAAAAAGCCTGATTTATGGTCGGAAAGTCGATGGTTCTGCCTATCTCATTTCCGTGGATCACCTCACCGTAAACTGACGGGCTGCGTCCGAGAAAGCTTTCTGCTTTTTCGACTTCGCCGTTTTTTATCAGTTCTTTTATATATGATGAGGACACTTCCCTATTATCTATAATAAACGGTTTTGTAATACAAACCTCAAAACCGTATTTTTCTCCGAATTTCCTCAGCTCAGAACATCCGCATGATGCATCTTTTCCAAATCTGAACTCAGGTCCGCATACTACAGCTTTTGCGTTCATTTTGTTTATCAGGATCAGACGGACAAAATCCTCAGCCGGCATATCCTTAATGGTTTCAAAATCAGGACTGCATATGTACTCCATGCCTGATTCCTCAAGCATTTGTATTTTTTCACTGTCCGGCATTATAAAAGAATAAGGCTCGTTATGTTTTGTTCTGATACTCTGCGTATTAAACGTAAATACAGCCGGAACAAGTCCTGAGCTTTTTTTCTCTGCAGTTTTTTCAAGAACCGCACAATGACCTTTGTGAATCCCGTCAAAAATCCCAAGTGCTACTGCCGCAGCAACTTCCGAATTTCTGCCCGGAGCAGTAATATTTATCACAAAAGCACCTCATTTCGCATTTTGCTGTGTATTAAAATTTTTAAATACTCTGATTGCTCCATCTTTGATAAAACAAAGTCCCAGAAATATGTTTTCATCTGAAAATACTCTGTATTTTGTATTTTCATCTTTTCCTTCAAGTCCAAACTTTTTACAGGAAAGCTTTACCCCGTTTTTATAAAGGACTGTATCCGAAGGACTTAGTTTAATTTTTTCAAGACTTTCAAATACCCTTTCAACAGGAAGAATCAGCTCATCCGCACGACCTTCATCTGCATATTTCTGAATTTCTTCAAGCGTAAAGCATTCGTCAAGTGAAAATCCGTTTGATGAAGTTCTGACAAGAGCAGTCATAACAGCACCGCATCCGAGAAGCTGTCCGAGATCATGGATGATAGTACGGACATATGTTCCTTTTGAACATACTATTTTGATAATTCCCTCAGCGGTTCCGGGGTCATATGAGACAAGCTCTGCTTTTTCAATAAAGATCTTTCTCGGTTTTCTTTCAACCTCTATACCCTGTCTTGCCAGCTCATAAAGTCTTTTTCCTCCTACCGATACAGCTGAATACATCGGAGGGATCTGTTCAATGCTGCCTGAAAAATTTTTTAATTTTTCCCTTACATCATTTTCGTCTGATGTGCATTCGCACTTTCCGATAACATTACCTGTAATATCCTGAGTGTCTGTCGTAAGACCAAGCTTAAAAGAAGCCGAATAAGCTTTTGTATTTTCCGGCATGATATCACATGCCTTTGTGGCACCCTCTACAAATATGGGAAGAACGCCCTCGGCCATAGGATCAAGCGTTCCGGCATGTCCTATTTTCCTTGTTTTAAGTATTCCTCTCATCTTAGCCACTACATCAAAAGATGTAAACCCTTTTGGTTTTCTGACACATAAAATGCCGCTCGTCATTATGCTTCACCAAAAGCCTTTCCGACTGCATCGGTAATGATCTTTTTAACTTCTTCAAGAGAACCTTTTACAAGACATCCTGCAGCATTTACATGTCCGCCGCCGCCAAGCTCCTGACAGATCCTTGAAACATTGAATCTGCCGGCTGAACGCATTGAGATCTTGTATTCACCGATCCTCTTTTCCTTAAGAGTAACTGCTACCTCCATACCCTGTATCTGAAGAGGCAGACCTGCTACACCGTCAAGCTCGTCCATATCGATGTTAAGACTTCTGCAGAGTTCTTCCGTAATACAAATAACGGCACATCTTTCATCAAAGAATGTTTCCATTTTTTCAAAGATCTGCTGTTCAAGGATCATTCTTTCTCTGCTCTTGATATCAAACATCTCACGATTTATTCGTGCAAAATCAATATCATACTGAATAAGTTCAGCTGCTATTCTGTGTGCGTTCGGTGTCGTATTGGAATATTTGAAACAGCCTGTATCGGTTGCTATTCCGGTATACAGACATCTTGCAATATCATCTGTGATCTCTGTTCCCATTTCCTTAAACAATCCGAACATAACCTCACATGCAGCTGATGCTCCGGGATCAACAAGAGTATTTTCTGCATATAAAGTGTTGGAAATATGATGATCTATGCACAGAATGACCTGCTCTTCATATTTTCCTTTCAATTCACCCATAAGTCCGGTATCTGCAATATCAACTGCAAAAATATACTTCGGCTCAAATTCCTCAGGCTGCTCGTAATTTTTATAAATAAAATCATATCTGTGTACGATCTCATCAGGACAGATCACGGCTGCTCTTTTATTCATTGCCTTCAGTGCAAACCACAGAGCAAAACCTGCGCCGAGAGTATCTCCGTCCGGGCTCTGATGTGTGAGAATATATATATCATCACACTCTCTGATAATGGCTGCGGCCTTTTTAAAATCAATTTGCATAAATACCTTTCCTTTCGGTCATGGGTAAAAAATAAGTGTCCAAATATTTTTTAATCTTCAAAATTGTCAATTATTTTATTGATCTCGCTGCTCTTCTCAATTGAATCATCAGCTATAAACTTCAACTCAGGACTTTTTCTCATTTTTAAACGGCTGAAAAGCTCTCTTCTGATAAATCCTGACGCACTTGTAAGTCCTTTGACGGACTGTTCTGTTGACTTCATTCCGTCAAAGCTTGAAACATAAACCTTACAATGTGAAAGATCATTTGAAAGATCAACTCTGACTATAGTCAGAAATTCAGCAATTCTGGGATCTTTGAGTTCTCTTAAAATATCTGTAAGCTCACGCTTGATGTCTTCCCCGAGTCTGCCTGCTTTAAAGCTAGCCATAACAAACTCCTCCTTTTTTCATTTATCAGTCACGATATTCTTCCATAACAAATGCTTCGAAGATATCGCCTTCCTTAAGATCGTTGAAATGCTCAAGTCCGATACCGCATTCAAATCCTGACATAACTTCCTTGGCATCATCCTTAAATCTCTTAAGGCTGTCGATCTTATCCTCGGCAACTACAATACCGTCTCTTATAACTCTGATCTCTGCTGTTCTTGTTACTTTACCGTTAAGCACATATGCACCGGCAATGGTTCCGACATTTGAGATCTTGTATACCTGTCTTACTTCAATACGTCCAAGAACATTTTCTCTGTACTTAGGAGCAAGCATGCCCTTCATGGCTGTCTCAACTTCCTCAAGTGCATCATAAATAATTCTGTAGAGACGAATATCAACGCCGTCCTTCTTTGCACTTTCTGCAACGACAGGATCAGGTCTTACGTTAAATCCGATAATGATCGCATTAGATGCACTGGCAAGCATAACGTCACCTTCTGAAATAGTACCTACGCCGCCGTGAATAACTCTTACTCTTACTTCATCATTTGAAAGCTTTTCAAGTGACTGCTTAACTGCTTCCACTGAACCCTGAACGTCTGCTTTTACGATAATAGGAAGTTCTTTGATATCACCCTGTTCGATCTGACTGAACAGATTATCAAGTGTGACCTTCTGATAAGACTTGAACTGTTCTTCCTTAGCTTCATGCTTTCTCTGATCAACAAGTTCTCTTGCAAGTCTTTCATCTTCAACAGCATTGAAAGTATCACCGGCACTTGGAACCTCTGCAAGACCTGTGATCTCAACAGGAACAGAAGGACCTGCGGACTTAACTTCTTTGCCCTTGTCATTTGTCATAACTCTGACTCTTCCGACAGATGTTCCGGCAATAATGATATCGCCCTGGTGAAGTGTACCGTTTTGTACAAGAAGAGTAGCTATAGGACCTCTTCCCTTGTCAAGACGAGCTTCGATAACTGCACCCTTTGCAAGTCTGTTCGGATTTGCTTTAAGTTCACGGAATTCAGCAACAAGAAGAATATTTTCGAGAAGCTCCTGGATACCTTCACCTGTTTTTGCAGATACAGGAACACAGATTACATCTCCGCCCCATTCTTCAATTACAAGACCGTGTTCGGTAAGCTCCTGCTTAACTCTGTCAGGATTTGCTGTTTCCTTATCCATTTTATTGATAGCAACGATGATCGAAACACCGGCTGCTTTTGCATGATTAATTGCTTCTACTGTCTGAGGCATGATACCGTCATCAGCTGCAACAACGAGAACAGCTATATCAGTAATTGAAGCACCTCTGGCTCTCATTGCTGTAAATGCTTCATGTCCAGGTGTATCGAGGAATGTAATATGTCTGTCGTTTACTCTTACTCTGTAAGCACCGATATGCTGTGTGATACCGCCGGCTTCCGAATCAGTAACATGAGCTTTTCTGATATTGTCAAGGATAGATGTCTTACCATGGTCAACGTGGCCCATAACACAGACAACAGGACTTCTCTCAAGCATATCCTTTTCATCATCGGTATCATCGATAAGTCTTTCTTCAATAGTGACGATAACTTCTTTTTCAACCTTTGCACCGAGTTCATCAGCTACAAGTGATGCTGTATCAAAATCTATCTCCTGGTTTATAGATGCCATAACACCAAGACCCATGAGCTTTTTGATAACTTCTGTTGCAGTTACCTTAAGTCTTGAAGCAAGTTCACTGACTACGATGCTGTCAGGAATAAGAACTTTAAGCTGCTGTTTTCTTGCTCTTTCAAGTTCAAGACGACGAAGCTTTTCTGTTTCTGTTTCTTTCTTTGAAAGATGTTTGTTTTTCTGAGCAGACTTCTGTGTGATCTTCTGCTTCTTGGTATAATTATCCTTTGAATGGCTGTTAGGAGCTATCTGTTCATATCTTTCATTGTACTTGTCGATCTCAACGTAGCTTCCTCTTGTATCAACAGTACGAACAGATCTTTCCGGCAAAGAAGAAGCAATGTTTGCATTGAGGCTTGTCTTTTCGCCTCTTTGTGTGCTGCCCTTGTCGTTATGCGGTTTCTGTACCTGCTTTGGTTTGTTCTGCTGAACCGGTCTTGTAAAGTCCTTGGTTCTCTTTGCAGGCTGATTTGATTTGTTTTCAGATTTTACAGAATCATCTTTCTGAGATGCTGCATCTTCTGTCTGTGAATTATTACTTTTTTGATTCATATTGTTTATTTGTTCCTTTTTATCGTCAGGCTTCTTACTTACTTCATTTTTATTGTCTGCTGTATTTTCTTTGCTCTGCACATTTGCTTTTTCAGGTGCGGGCTGTTTTTCCTCTTTTTCTTTTTCAGGTGCTTTTACCGGTTTTGATTCATGGTCATTTTTTTGTTCCTTTTCTATTTTCTTCTCTTTATTTTCAGGCTTATTCTCTTTTTTTACCACCTGTTCATTTTTCGGCTTTTCTGATTTTACTGTATTTTTATCAGCTGACTGACTGATCTTTTCCGGTTTATTTTTATTTTCAGGCGACTTCTTCTTTTCAGGTTCTTCATTCTGAGCTTTTACAGGTTTTTTATCTTCAGCCGGTTTTTCAATTACCGCTTCAGACTTTGCTGCATTTCTCTGTGCAAAATACTCATTGAAATCTGATACCTGATTTATCTGTGTATAATGTTCAAGTACAAGGCTTATTTCATCTGATGAAACTGATGAGGCCGGTTTCCTTTTATTATTTTCAGAAACAGTGTCAAGGAACTCAATTATTTCATTAGGTGCAAGATTAAGTTCCTTTGCTATATCACTTATTTTCATTTTTTTTGCCATATATGATACATACCTCCCATTTAATCTGTCATAATATTAATCCTCGGTTCTGTCATTTTCAGCACATAACGCGTATTCAAAAAGCTTGTCTGCAAAGCCCTTGTCACAGACTGCAACGACCCCGGCTTTTCTTCCTATACTCATGCTGAGTTCATCTATACTGAAAGGAAGCTCCGCCAATTTAACAGATTTATTTTTTTCGCAAACAAATCTGACTTCCTTAAGTGTTTTTTGAGAAATATCAGACGCAGTCATCACTAAAAACACATTTCCGTTTTTTACTGCATCCATTGAAATATCAAAGCCCATAAGAAGTTTTCCGGCTTTGATACACATCGTAATAAGATTAAAGAATTTTATTCTGTAATTCATTAATTAGTTCCTCATAGATCTCAGAACTTATCTGAGTTTCGAAAGTCCTTTCGATTCTTCCGGACTTTCTGACCTTTTCAAGGCAGTTCACATCAGAACAGATATACGCCCCTCTGCCGTTAAGCTTTCCTGTGAAATCAAGTCTGATCTCATTTTCGGTAGTTTTGACTATTCTGATAAGTTCCTTTTTAGGTTTCTTTTCACCGCATCCGCAGCACATTCTCACCGGAATCTTTTTTGCGCCCATAATATCAGTTACTCCTTATCGGATGCTTCTTCAGATTTTTCTTCAGTTGTCTGAACTTCTTCACTGTTTTCAGCGGGTACTTCATTTAAAAGATTTTTTGCCTCTGACTGAGGTTTGATATCTATCTTGTATCCTGTCAGCTTTGCTGCAAGCTTTGCATTCTGTCCTCTGTTTCCTATAGCAAGAGAAAGCTGTGAATCAGGTACTATTACGGTGCATGTCTTTTCTTCTTCTCCGAGAATTACCTTTACTACCTCAGAAGGAGCAAGCGCCTTTGCAATAAACTCTGCATGATCTTCGCTGTAGACAACGATATCGATCTTTTCGCCCTTGAGCTCATTTACTATATTAGTTATTCTTGAACGTTTCGGTCCTATGCATGATCCGATAGCATCAACATCAGGATTTTTGGAGCATACAGCAATCTTGGTCCTTGATCCTGCTTCACGTGAAATTGATTTTATCTCAACTGTTCCGTCATAGATCTCAGGTACTTCAAGTTCAAACAAACGCTTTACAAGATCCTTATGTGTTCTTGATATCTTGACGATCGGCTTCTTTTCCTTGCTCAGTATTCCTGTGATATATACTTTGACGATATCGCCTTCCTTGAGAACCTCTCCCGGAATCTGATCCCCCTTGAAAAGATAGAGCTCTGTCTTGTCATAAAGAAGTGTTGCTGTGCCGCGGCTCGGTTCTATCTGAGTTACTTTTGCGGTTATACATTCAGTTTCCTTGTTCTGGAACTGATTTAAAAGATGCTCCCTGTTTATTTCTCTGAGGTCTGTCTTAATAGACTGCTTCGCCGACTGAGCAGCTGCTCTTCCGAACTGTGCTGTATCGATCTTTACTGCAACCATTCCGCCAACGTGAGCTGAAGGATCAATAAGCTTTGCAGCAGCGATATTTATCTCATTGTCATCAAGCGGATCATCATCAACAACAGTTTTTATTATGCTGATCTCAAATGTGTTTGTAGCCGGATCAATATTTACATTGATATTTTCACAGTCAGGATAAGACTTCTTAACAGCCTTCATCAGTGCCGACTTGACCTTCTCCACAAGCGTATCAACAGAAACGCTGTTTTCATCTCCAAGCATATTCAATGCCTCGAAAAAGCCCTTGTTCATGTCCATTTTAGTAAACAACCTCCAAAATAATTATTCCTTGAAATCAAATTCTTCATATAATTTTACATACGCTGCATCAGACAACGATATTTTCTTTTCTGATTCATCCGTTATGATAGTAACGGATTCTTTGTCAAATTCTTTTAATTCACCGACAAGGTCTTTTACACCATCAGATGCAATAATCAGGTGAACTCTGATCTTTTTCCCGATACTCGACTCAAAATGAGATTCTCTTATAAGATCTCTTTCAAGACCTGCAGAACCAACCTCAAGATAATAGCTTTCACTGATCGGATCAAGCTCGTCAAGCTTATCGCTCAGCGGTCTTGTCATTGCTTCACAGTCGTCAAGATCAATTCCGTCATCATGATCAATAAACACTCTCAGATACCATTCGGCACCTTCTTTGACATAGGAAACGTCCCAGATCTTAAAGCCGAGTTCATCTGCGATAGGCTTGGCGATCTGAAAAACCTTCAGTTCAGTATTCCCGTTCTTTTTAATCTTCAAGTGCAATACCTCCATACATAAATGAAAGGTCGGAATTAATCCGACCTTTCCAGCTTATCATACTATTAAACATTATAGCACACGAAAATAAAGAAATCAATATCTTTTCAACTAAAAATACAATAATTAAGTCAAAAAAACTTATGATATCTCACTCATATAGAGAGAAACCTTGCTCTGCAGAGCTTTGGCAGTATTTTCTGCGCTCACTTCACCTGAATAGAATTTCTTTGCTTCTTCCATTATAATGGAAACAATATCATAGTTCAGAATATTTGAAATTAAAGGACTTGAATATATCTCCTTATATTTTTTAACATCCGCATCAGTCAGCTTAAAAGAATTATATTCCTTAAGTTCTTTTACCTGTTTATCAATACTTTTCTCGTCAATTGACTTCATACAGCTGTGATACGAATCAAACAGATGCATCTGCAGCGAATCATCATCATTTTCCTTTTCCATCAGTTCTTCTGTAAGGAACTGTCTGATAAATTTCCATGCTCCGTCTTTATTATCTGATTTTTCCGGAATACCGAAGATAAATGCAGGTCTGAAAAATGCCTTTGAGCCTTCAGCTGAAGGATATCCGGTCAGATATTTTTTCTCTCCCGGACTGCTGCTGCCATACTCCATAGCATACTGTGAAATATTGTAAACATAGGCATTTGACAGCACCGGCTGATCTTCTTCTGAATAATCGAAATCTCCGTTATTCATTTTTTCCATATATGCTGCCTGAGTCAGGTCATTGTCGTTAATAAAATTAATAAGATCAGTAAATGTGCTGTTGCTGAAATCACATGTCTTCTTCTCAATATCAACAAAATCATTAACATATGAAGAATACAGCATACTTTCCAGCTCGTATGTCATCCATTCATCAATCAGCTTATTGCCGTCGTTTTTCAGAGAGAAAAATGCGTCATAGTCCATCTTTTCAATTTCTCTGGATGATGAAAGCAGCCCTATATCCATAAAAGCGGATACTGCAAACAATTTTCCGTTATATGTAAGTTCATCTGCAGCTGCACTGTTATAATCTGAAAAATCAATATCAGGATCTTTATCCATAAACGACTTCATATCAGCAAAGAATCCTTTTAACGCCAGCGCAGAAACATCCATATTATCAAGCATAACAATATCAGGAATATCGCCGTTCATTACATCCTGTTCAAAAGCATCTGTTACCTGCTTGAGAAGTTCTCTTTCATCCACATTTGAAAGATCCTCCGTATCAAATTTTATGCTCTTCATATAGTCATTTAATACTATTCTGACATCATCATTTTCTTCATTGAACTTATCAACATACGATTTGATCATATCAGCTGACAGCACAGCCATGGAAATGATCTGTTTTGAATTCATTTCGTCGATCTTTGCCTGATCAGCCTTTACAAGTTTTTTTCCTTCAGCTGCGAGAATGGTATCAGCATCAACAACATAAACATCGTAATTATTTGAAGTGCCTTCCATATCAGTCCATTCTGCTATTTTATCAGACTTGTCTTTTTCAAAGTTATATCCGTACACACCTGCCATATCGCAGTAATAGAAGTCATATCCGTTGTTTCCGTCAAATCCGTTCACAAACATATTGACAGCTTTGGCATCTGTTTTTGTACATTTTTCGTTTTCAATATCAATGCTGTATACGGAACCGGTTTCTGTACATAAAAAGAATTCAGATTTTTCATTCTGCATCAGATGCACATCATATGTTATATTGGTTAATGACAGATCTATTTTCTTTACATGATTTCCATTACTGTCATAAACACTAACATATGTATTATTATTATCCTGCACTGTTACGATAAAGTTTCCTTTGTCATCTATATCCAGATCTTCTATATATGAATCATCACCGTAGTTTTCAGACAAAGAGCATATCTCTGTGTTTTCTGTATTATTTTCATGTTTGTATAAGGTATATGCTGCACCGTCATCATCATATTCATATGAAACAAAGAACAGGGTGCCGTCGTCTGAAACTGTCGCTGTATTTATCATCGGACATTCAGACATGGATACCTTGCCGGTTTTTGCATCCACTTCGCAAAGCTGCATCATGCGGTCAGAATCATATACCGTCATATAGAGTTTATTTCCGATAATGTTATCATATGAAGTGTTCGGACCTATTCCGCTGTTTTCAGGCAAAAGGCTCTCCTCACTGTTTCCTTCATAATCAGAACCGTATATTCCGTCTTCCTTCATGTATATAAGATCATATTTTTCTGATGTTCCAATAAGCTGATAAGCATCTTCCTTTTCATACATTCCTAATGTATGACCGTCTTTTGGATCAATTATATCTATATAAAGTGTATCTGAATTAAATGGAAGAATAATATTGCCGGACTTGTCAAACATGATCTTTCCATATCCGTAATTATCTTCAGCAGTGGTTATATCTCCTGTGATATTCACAGCCTCGTCTGATTCAACACGATATATGGAACATGCTTTTTCAGAAGAAACAAGGAAATATACTGTTCCTTCTCCGGACACACACATTGAAACAACATAGCTGTCTGTTTCCAGGTTCGGCATATCCTTCAGATCACTGACATTTAATTCTTTTATCAAATTAAGAGACGGATCAAATATGCTCAGCTTTTCGCCGGAAAAAACATATACATTTCCATTACTGTCACATTCAGCCATCCATATACTTTCTGTTTTTGCAGTTAATACACTGCCGTCTTTCAGATCTGTCTTTTCAATAATACTGTTATAATTCTCATCATATTTGCTGGTTATGATACAATTTTCATCTGCGAAAATCATTTTTTCATCATATGAACCCTGCTCCTCAGACATCTCACCGCTGTTAAGGTCAAGAACTACTCTGGTGATTCCGTTATCAGCATCTGACTCTGATGAATACATCATATAGTAATACTTATCCGGAGTCGCTGTCAGAATATAAGAATCTGAAAGATCTGTATCCGAAACATCAACAGCCTCATAATAAACATCAATTTTTTTTGAATCTTTTTTTCCTCCGGAACTGTTCTTTTTGTCATTGCATGACGGAATTGATGCAAGCATTGAAAATGCAAGCAGTAAACTTAAAATTTTTTTTGGTTTCATTATAGTTCTCCTCTCTTATTATTAATGATAATAGTATAACATACCGTTGTTGCATTTTCAAACATTTTTTCTCACACTAAAGATAAATCGTAAAATCTAATTAATAAAGTCCTCTTTTATTCGTTCTTTTTATGTATTATGATATCCGTTTATGCTTAAAAAAATACCTGTTTAATCAGAAATATCTGAAATAACTATAATTTAATCCGTATATCATAGTAAATAATGCAGATTTTTCTTCAAACTCTTGCATTTATTATTATTAAATGGTATTATTAAATATGCGATTATATTTATGAAGGTTAAAGGATAAGCCGATACTTTTCCATAACTCACCGCTTATATTCTATTCAGGACCTGTTCTTTTTGTATCGGTTATCTGTTTTTTTATCTGTCCGGATTCTGACAGATAAGGTTTCTTGATGATATTTTTTCAAATTTTAATATAGTACATCATCAAAAGCTTCAATATTTCTATCTATTTTGAAAGAGGAGAGTAATTTTAATGAAATACGGTTATTTCGACTTACAGAACAAAGAGTACGTGATCACAAGTCCGAATACTCCGGCTCCATGGGTAAACTATCTCGGTTCTCCTGAATACGGTGCCATCATTTCCAACAACGCAGGAGGATACAGCTTCGTCAAATCAGGTGCAAACGGAAGAATCACAAGATACAGATTCAATTCCTCCATGGCACTTCCGGGAAGATATATATATATCAGAGACAATGATACAGCAGACTACTGGTCAGCTTCATGGCAGCCTGTAGGAAAACCGCTGGACAAATTCAAATCAAAATGTATACACGGAACTGCTTATACAATTATAAAATCAGAATATGAAAAAATTCGTTCTGAGGTAACATATTACGTTCCTCTTAATCAGACATATGAAGTATGGAATGCAAAAATAAAGAATACTGATTCAAAGCCGAGAAGACTTTCATTATTTGGTTTTGTTGAATTTACAAACGAAGATAATTATGAGCAGGATCAGGTAAACCTTCAGTATTCTCTCTTTATTTCAAGAACAAGCTTTGACGGTGGAAACCGCATAATCCAGCATATCAATGAAAACGACAAGAAGGACAGCACAGGTTCAAACAACATGGAGCGTTTCTTCGGAATGGTCGGTGCAAAGGTAAATGCTGCATGCGGAAATTATGACAATTTCATCGGTCCGTACAGAACTTTTTCAAATCCTATAATGGTTGAAAAAGGAAAATGCGACAATTCGATGAATTTCAATTCAAATTCCTGCGGTGCTCTCCAGTCTGACATCACTCTTGCACCCGGCGAGTCAATTACACTTACATATGTTCTTGGACAGAAAAACAGCGCAAAAGCTGCAAAAGTCCTTGAAAAATACAACGACTCTGCACGCGTTGAAAAAGAAATAAGCGAACTTAAAACATACTGGCATAGAAAGCTCGACAATTTCCAGGTTGAAACTCCAAGTGAAGAATTCAACAATATGATAAATGTATGGAACTCATATCAGTGCTTCATCACGTTTATCTGGTCAAGAGCAGCTTCGCTCATATACTGCGGACTCAGAAACGGTTACGGCTACAGAGATACCGTACAGGACATCCAGGGTATAATCCATCTTGATCCTGAAATGGCTGCTGAAAAGATCAGATTCATGCTTTCTGCTCAGGTAGACAATGGAGCAGGTCTTCCTCTCGTAAAATTCGATCACGATGCAGGTCACGAAGATACTCCGGATGACGAATCATACGTAAGAGCAACAGGCCATCCTTCATACAGGGCAGACGATGCTCTCTGGCTCTTCCCGACCGTTGAAAAATACATCGGAGAAAGCGGAAATATCAAATTCCTTGACGAAGTAATAGTTTATGCAAACGGCGGCGAAGATACCGTTTATGATCATCTTAAGAGAGCAATAAAATTTTCTGTTGAGCATATGGGCTCACATCACATGCCTGCAGGTCTCCACGCAGACTGGAACGACTGCCTGAGACTCGGTGCACAGGGCGAAAGTACATTCGTTGCTTTCCAGCTTTACTACGCAATAAACGTTTTAAGAAAATATGCCGAGATCAAAAACGACAGTGAATATATCAAATATCTTGACAAGATACAGAAGGATCTATCAAATGCTCTTGATAAATGCTGGGATGAAGACAGATTTATCAGAGGTATTCGTGACAACGGTGTTATCGTAGGTGCGAAAAAGGATCCGGAAGCAAACATGTGGCTGAATCCGCAGAGCTGGGGAATCATCTCAGGATTTTCATCAAAGGAAAGAGCAGAAATATCAATGCAGTCTGTTGAAGATATACTCAGTACTCCATACGGCGTAAAGCTTCTTGAACCTCCGTATGCCGATCATTACTTTGACGGTGCACTTATGCATATTTTCAATGCTGACACCAAAGAAAACGGCGGCATTTTCTCACAGCCTCAGGGATGGGCAATTCTTGCAGAAAGTCTTATAGGACACGGAAACAGAGCATTTAAATACTTTATGAACAGCTCACCTGCTGCAATGAACGATGATGCTGACAGAAGAGTTATAGAACCTTATGCTCACGGTCAGTTTACCGAATCAAAGAGATCTCCTTACGAAGGACGTTCTCATGTACACTGGCTCACCGGTACTGCTTCAACAGTCATGGTCGGCTGTGTTGAAGGTATTTGTGGAATGCGTCCTGATGCATACGGTCTCACTATAAGTCCTTCAATTCCTTCAGAATGGGATGGATTTAAGATCAGAAAATACTTCAGAGGCAAGTGGCTGAACATCAGTGTAAACAACAGTGCTCATGTTCAGAGTGGTGTAAAGGAGATCATCGTCAACGGAGAAAAGATCTCCGGAAACAGTGTTAAAGCTGACATTCTCAAGGAATCAAACGATATTTGTGTTATCATGGGATAATATAACAACACAGAGGATATCCCCCGCCTCTGCTTGTTAAAAGCAGAGCTTTGAATTTATTACAGTAAACAAAGGGTCTGTTTTTTGAGCAGACCCTTTTTTCAACAGTTCAAAGCTCTGTTTTGAATTCGCAGAGACGATTCGAAGAATTGTATCCCTCTCTGTCGTTATATTTATATATTTTTTGCATGATCAGAAGAAAAAACGACCAAAAAATAAAAAAAAAGTCTTGAATGATTAGTTTGTTTGTAGTATAATATAATATAACGATGAAAAGGATATCTTGTTTTTTCAAAATCAGATAATACTATGATTCATTAGCAGCGTATTTATAAGTTATCATAAAAAGGATAGTGATATAAAAATGAGTAAAATGAAAAAAGCCAACAGTCCTCTTTTAATATTTGGCAGATTTATTATCGTAATTTCAGTTATTGCTTGTTTTGTATCAATTATTTTGAATCAGGCTTCTCTTGTTGAAAAACAAAAAGAATACAAGGAACTTGAGCAGCGTTCAAAGGAAATCAAAGCTGAAAATGAAGAGCTTCAGCGTCTTATTGAGGGAAATGACATTAATTCATACAAAGAAAAAAAAGCATTTGAAGACATGAGTTATGCATACCCGAACGAAATCAGATTTTATGATACATCCAGAAATTAATAGGAGGATTTTATTTTTTTATGTCGCTTGAAACAGGAAAGATTTATGACGGAAAGGTTCGCAATATAGCAGCATACGGTGCATTTGTAGAAATCAGTCTTGAAGATAAAGTATATGTTGGAATGGTTCATATTTCTGAAATTTCCAACACTTTTGTAAATGAAATAAAGGATCATATCAAGGAAGGCGAAGAGGTCAAGGTCAAGGTATTAAACGTTGACGAAAACGGAAAAATCAGTCTTTCCATAAAAAAAGCAATGGAACCGGCACCACAGAAAAACCGTACTCCTAATCCTAAGTTTAATAACAACAACCAGAAAGATTCATCAGGAAATGAAAATTTCGTAAATTCTCAGCAGTCCAAGCCGAACAACAGAAGCTTTAATAATAACAACGGACCTAAAACATTTGCCTCAAAACCACAGCAGCCGCAGGATATGTCATTTGAAGACATGCTTGCCCGTTTTAAACAAAGCAGTGAGGAAAAGATGTCCGACCTTAAACGTAATATAGACAGCAAACGTAAAAGTTCAGGCAGACGCGGCAGTAAATAAAATAAAAAACCGGCTCATTTTGAGTCGGTTTATTTTTTTATTTGATGAATATCTCAAACCCCACATTCATCATAATCCTTCCACTTTTCTTTGTGAGCTTTTTTCTGCTTCATCTTTAATACAACAAACGATACAGTTGTGATCACAAGTGCCGCAGCGAGAAGAACCGATGTCAAAGTACTTAATATCAATACTTTTTCTTCGTATTTTTTCATTTTTATTTCCTTTCTTCCGGTAAAAACGCTTTGGTACAGGAAGTGTACCCCTAAAATCCTACTGCATTAATTTCAAAAAATCATCTGATATATATCAGATGATTTTTTTGAAATATTGTTTTAATTAATCAAGGTCAGCATTAGCTTCAATGTAATTAACAATATCGCCGACTGTCTTGATTCCTTCTGCATCGCTGTCAGGGAATTCAAGATCAAATTCACTCTCAATAGTCATAATAAGATCAACAACATCAAGTGAATCAGCATGAAGATCCTCAGTAATTGAAGAATCCATGCTTATTTCATCAGCATCAACATCTAACTGATCAGCAATTATTTCTTTGAGCTTGTCAAAAACCATTAATATTTCCTCCATACATTAATATTATTTATGGTGAAATACATCACCAGAATAAGCAAATCTTTTTTAACGAAAACCTGAAAAATAGTCTATATATTCTCAAACTCACCGATTTTCCTAAACTTAGTATATCGTTCATTGAGTAAAACGTCAATACTTTTTTGACTTTTTTCCGCTGTAACATTCAACAAATATTCTTTTATATTTTCAGCTGTCTTGCACAAATCCATATGAGCTCCTCCGATGGGTTCAGGAATAATACTTTCCGCGATCCCGAGACGAACCATATCTTCAGCTGTAATTTTCATAATATTGCATGCATCCTTTTCACGTGATGCATCCTTCCATAAGATGCTTGCAAATCCTCTTGGCGAAATAACCGAATATAAGGCATTTGAAAGCATTGCAAGTTCATCACACACACCGAATGCCAGTGCTCCTCCGCTTCCTGCTTCTCCTAATACAATTGAAATAATCGGAGTTTTTATGGTCATAAAATCACATAAATTTCTTGCAATAGCTTCTCCCTGGCCTCTTTCTTCAGCACCCATTCCGCAGAATGCACCGGGAGTATCTATAAAGCATATGACCGGTCTGTGAAATTTTTCTGCCTGCTTTACCAGTCTCAGAGCTTTTCTGTAACCTTCAGGATGCGGCATTGCAAAATTAACTTTTTTGTTTTCACTGAGATTTCTGCCCTTAACATGACTGATAATCGTTACCGGCTGATTTTCAAGTCTTCCAATACCGCCGAGAACAGCTGCATCATCTCCGAAATGCCTGTCTCCGTGCAAAGCATAAAATTCATCGAAGATCATTGGTATATAATCATTTATTGTCGGACGGTTCTTATTTCTGATAAGCTCCATCCTCTGCCATGGTGTTAAAACATTAATATCTTCTTTCATTTTCTACACCTCCTCTGAAGGCTTTGCTTTCTCAGGAGCAAATCCATGCAGGAGCATTAAATGAGATAAAACACTTCTCATTTTTTTTCTTTCAACTATCATATCTATAAATCCTTTTTCCTGCTGAAATTCAGCCAGCTGAAAATCATCAGGAAGTCGCTGTCTGATCGTTCCTTCAATTACTCTTCTGCCGGCAAATCCTACAAGGACCTTTGGTTCAGCTATTATTATGTCTCCGAGAGACGCAAATGATGCTGTTACTCCACCCGTTGTCGGATCGGTAAGGACCGTAATATACAAACCGCCTGAAGCATCATGTCTTGCAACAGCACCGGACGTCTTTGCCATTTGCATCAGTGATATCGTACCCTCCTGCATTCTTGCTCCGCCGGATGCTGTAAATGCAATAAAAGGAAGTTTTTCAGCAGTCGCATATTCTATTGCTCTTGTTATTTTTTCACCAACAACACTTCCCATTGATGCCATCATATAATTTGAATCCATCACAGCAATTACTGTTCGGATTTTTCTGATCGTACATTCTCCGGTAATCACAGCATCGTTAAGTCCTGTTTTTTCTCTCAGTCCTTCCTGTTTTTTGTCATATCCGGGAAAATCAAGAGGATTTTTACTGATCATTCCTGCATCAAATTCTTTAAAGGAATCTTTATCAACAGTGACCTTAAGTCTCTCTCTTGCACTGAGTCTTCCATGATATCCGCATAATGTGCATACTTTATTATTTCTGAAATAATCTTCTTCAAGCATAGTTGACATGCATCGCGGACATTTAAACAAGATATTTGCCGGAATAACTGCATCCTGAAACGGAACAACGTCATTATCTTTTCCGTTAAATCTTGTTTTAACAACTTTAAATACATCTTCAAACATTATTATATTATCTCCTGCCTTTTACACTTGTTATTTATTTTAAAAGGTTATCAACAAAACTGTTGTTATACTCTCCGGTTTCAAATTTTTTGTTTTTTATCAGACTAAGCTGAAAATCAATATTTGTATCTATTCCGCCGACAATAAACTCTGAAAGTGCCCATTTCATTTTAGCCAGAGCTTCTTCACGTGTATTTCCGAAAACTATAAGTTTAGCGATCATTGAATCATAATACGGAGTTACAGTATATCCCTGATAAACTGCGCTGTCCACTCTGATACCGGGACCTCCCGGAGTGTGCAAAGCAGAAATGACACCGGGACAAGGTCTGAATTTTTTATCAGGAGATTCTGCATTTATTCTGCATTCTATTGCATGACCTCTGAAAATCACATCGTCCTGAGTAATATCCAGTTCTTCTCCTGCTGCAATTCGTATCTGTGTTTTTACAAGATCTATGCCGGTAACAAATTCTGTGACCGGATGTTCGACCTGAATCCTTGTATTCATTTCCATGAAGTAGAAACTGTTGTTTTTGTCAACAAGATATTCAACAGTTCCGATACTTTGATAGTTACTTACTTCAGCGGCTTTCAGAGAAGCTTCTCCCATTTTCTTTCTGAATTCTTCATTCATAACAGGACTCGGACTTTCCTCAATAAGCTTCTGATGTCTTCTCTGTATTGAACAGTCTCTTTCACCAAGATATATCATGTTTCCGAAATTATCAGATGCTATCTGCATCTCAACATGACGAGGACTGTCAATAAATTTTTCGATATATACTGAATCATCTCCGAAAAAATTATATGCTTCCTGCTTGGCTGCAATATACTGCTCACCGATTTCGTTACTGCTGTTTACCATGCGGATTCCACGGCCGCCTCCGCCGGCTGAAGCCTTTATAAGAACAGGATATCCGATCTCCTCCGCACATCTGACCGCATCTTCGACAGATAAAACCGGACCGTCCGATCCGGGTATTATAGGAACTCCGACTTTAGCCATATTTTTTCTGGCCTCAGCCTTATTTCCGAGCATTTCAATTGACTCCGCTGATGGTCCGATAAATGTTATCCCGCATTTTTTGCATACACGAGCAAATTTTGCGCTTTCAGATAAAAAACCAAATCCGGGATGAATAGCATCAGCACCGGTTATCTCACATGCTGAAATAATAGCTTCTATATTAAGATAACTTTTTAATGAATCAGCCGGACCTATGCATACTGCTTCGTCCGCGATCTGCGCATGAAGAGAACTTCTGTCTGCTGTTGAAAATACAGCAACTGTTCTGATACCGAGCTCTCGGCAAGCTCTGATTATTCTTACCGCTATTTCTCCTCGGTTGGCAATTAAAACTTTTTTGAACATACGATCATCCCCCTTTTAATTTCAAATTATTTTATTATAAATGAAATTTCAGCACTTACAGCTTTTTCACCGTTTACTGAAGCAAGGGCTTTTCCTATTCCGACAGGTCCTTTGATTTTTATTATCTCCACTTCAAGATCAACAGTATCACCGGGTTCGACCATTCGTCTGAATTTTGCTTTATCCACCCCGCCTAAAAAACCGATTTTACCTTTATTTTCATCCTTACAAAGAACAGCTACTGCTCCAGCCTGAGCAAGCATTTCCAAAAGAAGAACTCCGGGCACTACAGGTTTTTCAGGAAAATGGCCCTTAAACCAAAATTCATCATTTTTTATATGTTTTCTTGCTTTTATTCTTACTCCGGGTTCCATTTCGATAACTTCATCAATCAGCAGAAACGGATCTCGGTGAGGTATTATCTGTTCAATCTTTTCCTTATTCATTAATACTTCCATTGTTCACCCTGTATTCCATTATTCTATTATCATCAAAGGCTGATCATATTCAATGCCCTCTGCATTTGAAACAAGAATCTTCTTAACTGTTCCGTCAAAATCAGACTGTATCTCATTCATCAGTTTCATTGATTCAATGATAAATAATACATCGCCCTTTTTGACTTTCTGACCCTCTGATACAAATGCCGGCTTATCCGGAGAGGGTGACGAATAAAAAGTTCCTATGATAGGTGCTTTAATGACATTTCCTTCTATATCACATTCATCATATATTCTGCTGCTGTCTTTTTTCTTATCTGCCTGTAATTTTTGTTTCAGATCACAGTTCATACCTGAATTGCATGTTATCGTTTTGCTTCCTTCAATTACAATTTTGCTTCCGTTCTCTTCAAGAACCAGTTTTCCGACATTTTTTTCTGTAATCAGATCGATAAGTTCCTTGATTTCACCTAATGAAAGCCCGCAGATTTTCTTTTCTTCTGACATATTATCCCTCCAGATAAATTTTAAACTACTGACTTAAAACAGATAGTTGCATTGTGACCGCCAAATCCCAAAGAATTTGATAATGCCGCATTTATTTTCATACTGACATTGCTTTCCACGCAATAATCAAGATCGCATTCTTCATCAAACACCCTGTGACCCATTGTTTTGTGCACAAGACTGTTTTTTATCTGAAGTACGGTAGCTATTGCTTCAACAGCACCCGCAGCTCCAAGAAGATGGCCTATCATTGATTTTGTGGAATTGACCTTCAGAGCGTAAGCGTGATCACCAAACGCTTTTTTTATGGCATTGGTCTCATATTTGTCATTGAGTCCTGTTGATGTTCCATGAGCGTTTATATAATCAACCTGTTCTGCTTTTATTCCTGCTTCTGTATATGCATTGATCATTGCCATTCCGGCCGCATCACCTTCAGGCATAGGGGAAGTCATGTGATATGCATCACATGTTGCTCCGTATCCTGCAATCTCTGCATATATCCGTGCACCGCGCTTAACTGCATGTTCATACTCTTCGAGGACCAGAACACCACTGCCCTCGCCAAGAACAAAACCGTCTCTTTCCTTGTCAAAAGGTATAGAGGCACGATTAAGATCTTCCGATCTGGTCAGTGCTTTCATATTGTTAAATCCGCCAAGCGTAAATTCTGTTATACAGCTCTCCGTTCCTCCGCACAGACAAGCATCAAGATATCCGTCTTTAATTTTTCTGAATGCCTCTCCTATAGCATGTGTTGATGACGAACACGCTGTTACAGCAGCAAAATTGTCACCTCTGAATCCGGTTTTCATTGCGATCGTTCCCGCTGCCATATTTGATATCATCATCGGAACATAAAAAACAGACATTCTTCCGGGACCTTTTTCAAGATATTTATTGTGCTCATTAAGTGTCAGTTCTATTCCGCCGATACCACATCCGATTATGACACCGGTTCGGTACTGATCGATATCCTTAAAATCAGTACCGCTGTCTCTCAGCGCCTCCATGGCAGCAGTGACAGCGAACTGCGTAAATACATCTGTTCTTCTGAGTTCTTTTTTGTCAAAACACTCATCAGGAACAAAATTCTTAACTTCACTTGCTATTTTGACACCTGTTCTTGAAGTATCAAATTTCTCAATATATGAAAAACCAAGTTTATTGTCTACGATATTTTTCCAGAATTCATCTTTGTTGTTTCCAAGGGAATTAACCGTTCCCAGCCCGGTTACCACTACTCTGCGCAAAACATAATCTCCTTTGCTGTTTATATTTTTATTTCACTGATATCACATGGACAATCCGCCTGATATCTCGATAACCTGTCCCGTAATATATGAAGCATCATCAGAAAGCAGAAAAGCCACAACAGCTGCAACTTCACTTGCTTTTCCGAATCTTTTCAAAGATACAGCATTTAAAATCATTTGTTTTTTATCATCCGGGATCTTATCAGTCATCGGAGTTTCTATAAAGCCCGGAGCAACCGCATTGATCGTAATGCCTCTCGAACCAAATTCCTTTGCTGCAGATCTTGTCATTCCGATGATCGCTGCTTTGGAAGCTGAATAGTTGAACTGTCCCGGATTTCCATATATTCCGGCAACTGAAGAAACATTGACTATTCTTCCTCTTTTCTGTCTGAACATAACGGAACTGACAAGCTTCATCATGTTGTAAACACTTTTCTGATTTGCATTTATTACTTCATCATAAGCCTCTTCAGTCATTCTCATCAGCAATCCGTCACGTGTAATGCCTGCATTGTTGACAAGATAATCAATAGTGCCGAAACGTTCCTTCACCTTTTCGACCATATCTTTACACTGTTCAAAATCTGAAACATCAGCTGCAAAGCATTCAGCTTCGACACCTGATTTTCTAAGTTTTTCAGCAAGTTGGTTCCCGCCGTTTTCTATTCTTTCCACATTTCTGCAGTTTATTGCAACATTTACTCCGTCTGCCGCCAGTCTTTCTGCAATTGCAGCGCCAATACCCTGTGCTGCACCTGTGATCAGTACTGTACTCATTATTTTTCTCCTTATATCAATTAATACTCAAAACAAACTGCTCCATAAGTCAGTCCTGCTCCGAAGCCTACCATGACGATCTTATCTCCGCGCTTTATTTTTCCTTTTTCAACAGCTTCTGAAAAAGCTATTGGTATGCTCGCGCTTGAAGTATTTCCATATTTGTCAATATTGACATATACTTTTTCCATAGGAATATTCAGTTTTGAAGCTGCTGTCTGTATTATTCTGAAATTTGCCTGATGAGGAAATACCATATCAATATCATTCACTGATATCCCGGCTTTTTCTAGTACTTTTCCAACTACTGACGGCATTATTTCAATGGCAAATTTGTATACTTCTTTACCGTCCTGAAACAGGAGTCCGTCTGTATCTGTTTTTATTTCTTTTACTTTTTTTATCTTATAAAAAGGATTTACTGACGTTCTTATGTTTTCAGCCCTCAGAAAACCGCTTCCGCTTCCGTCAGCGCCCATAAATGCAGAATAACCGGTGTCAGCAGATGTTACAAGAGCAGCCGCAGCACCGTCTCCGAAGAGAATACATGACGTTCTGTCTCTGTAATCCGTGATATTTGAAAGCTTCTCGGCACTTATAATGAGTACATTTCTGTAATCACCGGAAGTAAGATATTTGTGTGCCATATCAAGTGCATAAACAAATCCTGAGCATGCACCGTTGATATCCATAGCCTGACATCCGTTCATTCCAAGCTTATCCTGTATTATACACGCTGTTGAGGGAACCAGCGTATCAGGAGTAACCGTTGTACAGATGATAAGATCTACTTCATTTTTACTGATCCCGGACTTAGCTACAACCCTTTCGGCTGCTTTGAGCCCCATTTCCATGGCAGACATTCCGAGTGCATAATATCTGGTGTGAATACCTGTTCTTGAAGAGATCCATTCATCACTTGTATCTATTATCTTTGTGAAATCTTCATTTGTGATCTGTGTTTCAGGAATATACGAAGAAATATCTAAAATTTTTATTCCTTGCAATTAATATTTCCTCCCGATTTACATTGTTTTATTTTGAAAATTGTGTTATGATAAAAAGTAGAATTATTGAAAAATAAAAAATTCTGAACACCATTCAATTATTATTTTATACTATTCATTAAACAATTGCAATAATGTCAATCACAATAAATAGTAAATCTGAAAAAATTACTATAATATTATGCAAAAAACACATTATTATTCAATGAAAATATGCAAATTTGCCATATGAAAGGACTATGATTTATGAATATTATTTTATTTGCCGGACAAGGTGCACAATATGCCGGTATGGGAAAAGACATTTTAGAACAGATACCTGAGACAAAATATATTTTTGAAACAGGATCTGATATTTTAGGTTATGATCTGAAAAAAGTATGCTTTGATGAAGAATTTGAGGAACTGAACCGTTCATTTTATACTCAGCCGGCTGTAATGGCTGTTTCACTCCTCTGCTTTGAAGCTGCCAAACAGAAAGGTCTTGAATTTTCAGCGGTTGCAGGACACTCTCTCGGAGAATATGCTGCAATGATCGCGTCAGGCATGCTTACTGCTGAAGACGGATTTAAAGTTATAAAAGCAAGAGCAGAAGCTTTTGACAGTGCATGTAAAGCATCAGACGGTGCAATGGCTGCAGTAATGAAAATTTCTCCGGAAAAGGTTGAAGAAATATGCAAAGAAACCGATGGATATGTTGTACCTGTCAATTACAATTCCCCGATGCAGACTGTTATTGCAGGTGAACGAAATGCCGTCGAAAAAGCCATCGAAAAATTTTCAGAACTTAAAGCAAGAACTTCACTGCTTAAAACCGAATCTGCTTTTCATTCGAAAATAATGGCACCGGCAAGTGAAGAGTTTTTTGATAAAATCAAAAATATAAAATTTTCAGCTCCGAAATGCAGATTTTTCTCAAATCTTAAAGGCAGTGAGCTGACGGACTTTTCCGATATGCCTTCTCTTCTTCGCGATCACATCGTTTCACCTGTCAGATTCACTGATGAACTTCACTGCATCAAGGCCGCAGGTTTTGATAAATACATCGAACTCGGTCCCGGAAAAACTCTTACAGGTCTTGTAAAAAAGACTCTTGAAGATATTACAGCATTTAATATTGACAGTATTGCTGCTTTGGAGAAAGCGGAATTTTAATCAGGAAGGATCACATATAATGAAAAAATTTACTCTTATCGGTCATCCTCTCGGACACTCAATGTCCCCTTTCATTCATTCAGAACTTTTTAAAATAAGCGGTGTGGAGGGTGAATACAACTGTACTGACATAGCAGCCGAAAACTTCAGAGAAGAAGTTGAAAAGCTCAGGATGCTCAACGGCTACAATGTCACAATACCATATAAAAGAGATATCATCCCTTTTATGGATGTTCTTGATGAGACAGCTGCAAGATACGGAGCTGTAAACTGCGTATTTAATGACGGCGGCAGATCTGTCGGATACAATACAGACTGCATGGGATTTCTGATGTCATGCTCATCGCTTCCGCTTTCCGGAAAAGTTCTGCTTATAGGATGCGGAGGAGTCGGAAGAATGATGGCACTTGAAGCAGCTCTTCATAAAGCTGACCTGACTATAGGGATAATCCCCGAAGCTTCAAAAGCTGCAGCTGATCTGAGTGAAGAAATTTACACAAAGGCTCCCGGAACCAAAGTTCATATTCAGGACATTGAATCCGTCTCAGGTGTTTTTGATCTTATCATAAACGCATCCCCTGTCGGAATGTATCCGAATACTGACGCATGTCCGGTATCACTTGAGCTTATAGGATTATGTTCCAGTGTATTCGATGCTGTATACAACCCGGTAGAGACAAAGCTTATCAAAACAGCTAAATCATTCGGAAAAACAGCTGTCAACGGAACATCAATGCTGGTATATCAGGCAGTCAAAGCTCACGAGATATGGAACGGAAGTACCTTCTCAGAAGATGACATTCAAAAGCTTATCGATAAGACCAACGAACTTATTACGGGGGATTTTAAATGACAATATACCTATGCGGATTTATGGGCTGCGGGAAATCGACCATCGGAAAACTTCTTTCAAAAAAACTCGGTATGTCATTTACAGATCTTGACAGCTATATTGAAAATAAAGAAAATATGAGCATACCGGAAATATTTAAAACAAAAGGCGAACCATACTTCAGGGAAGAAGAAGCAAAAGCAGTGGAGGCTCTTGCAGACAAAAACAATTATGTCATAGCGTGCGGAGGCGGCACGATCCTGAATGACAAAAGTGCAGAAACTGCTTCAAAATGTGGAACGGTCATCTTTCTTGATGTTCCTTTTGAATTATGCTACAGCAGAATAAAAGACGACACGAACCGACCGCTTGTCGTAAACAACTCAAAAGATGAACTGCATGAAATATTTATCAGAAGGCATGAGATCTATTTGAAAAATTCAGACATTTGTATAGACGCAGGAAACACTCCTTCTCAAATATGTCTTGAAATCACAGAACTCATTAATAACATGAAAAGAAGGTGATCGATCTGAAGATCTATAATGCAGAGATCCATACAATGGATCGCCGGAACACAATAATAAGCGACGGCTTCATAGAAATAAAAAACGGAAAAATAACAGCCGTCGGCAAAGGAAAGATCACTCCCGAAAAAGAGGATATCGATGCACATAATGCTGCAGTGTATCCCGGATTTATCGATGCTCATACACATCTCGGCATCGTCGGAAACGGTCTGGGATTTGAGTCAGATGACTGCAACGAACAGACTGACCCCATTACACCGCATATAATGGCAGAAGACGGAATAAATCCTCTTGATTATTGCTTCGAAGAAGCACGGAACCGTGGTATTACCGCTGTTCTAAGTTCACCGGGAAGTGCCAATGCCATAGGAGGCGCGATCTGTGCTTTAAAAACCAGCGGCAGACGAATAGAAAAAATGCTGATCAAACAGACCGGAATTAAATTTGCACTCGGAGAAAATCCAAAAACAGTCTACAATGACAGAGATGAAACTCCGATCACAAGAATGGGAACAGCAGGACTTATCAGAGAACACATAGAAAAATCAAAACGCTACCTCGAAGATATACAAAAACATGAAAATGATCCGGAAAATAATGATCTTCCTGAATATGATGCAAAGCTTGAAGCTATGATCCCTGTTCTGCAGAAAAAACAAAAAGCATTTTTTCACTGTCACAGAGCAGATGACATAATGACTGCAATGAGAATTGCAAAAAAATACGATCTTGACATGGTCATCGTACATGCAACCGAAGGACATCTGATCCCTGATATTATAGCTGAAGAAAAATACCCGGCGATAGTAGGACCGGTTATCTGTGACCGTGCCAAACCGGAACTTAACAATCACAGTATAGTTACTGCATCAGAATTACAAAAAAACGGAGTAAAAGTATCAGTATGCACCGACCATCCGGTCATTCCGATCCAATATCTTCCTTTGAATGCAGCAGCTGCAGTCAAAGGCGGACTTGACTACGAAGAAGCACTTCGTGCAATAACGATCAATGCAGCCGAAATGTCCGGCATTGCCGACAGAACAGGAAGCATCGAAAAAGGCAAGGATGCCGATCTTCAGTTCTATACATCGGACCCTCTTGACATCATGAGTGATCCGTTACTTGTCATGATAAACGGAGAAATCGTCTGTGACAATCAAAAACCGAAAGGATAAGGATATTATAAAATGAAAAACATCAACGTAAAACTTATAGAAGAAACCATAAGCAGGCTTTGTATAGAAGCAAACCACAAGCTTCCGGAAAGTCTTGAAAAAAGAATAAATGAATGCAGCAAACTCGAAGAATCTCCGGCAGGAAAAGCTGTATTCTGCGATCTTTGTGACAACCTCAGAGCAGCACAGGAATGCGATATTGCAATTTGCCAGGATACCGGCATGGCTGTCATATTTCTGGAAATCGGCCAGGATGTTCACTTTGAAGGCGGAGATCTCTATGAAGCGGTAAACAGAGGTGTTGCAGACGGTTATACAAAAGGATGTCTCAGACTTTCAATCGTCGGTGATCCTCTTGAAAGAGTAAATACCAACAACAATACACCGGCTGTCATCCATACCGTGATCGTACCGGGTGAAAATGTTAAAATAGATGTCTGCCCCAAAGGGTTCGGAAGCGAAAACATGTCTGCACTTAAAATGTTCACACCTTCAGCAACAAACGATGATATAGTAAATTTTGTCGTAGAATCTGTTTCAAAGGCAGGAAGCAATCCATGTCCTCCGATGGTTATAGGTGTAGGAATAGGCGGAAATTTCGAATACAGTGCTTTCCTTGCAAAAAAAGCACTCTGTCGTGACGTTGCCGTAAGAAATCCGAAATCTCTTTATGCAGATCTTGAAAAACAGATGCTCGACAAGATAAACCTTCTCGGCATCGGACCTCAGGGATTTGGAGGAACTGTCACAGCTCTTGCCGTCAATATAGAACAATCAGCAACTCACATAGCAGGTCTTCCTGTGGCAGTAAACGTCGGATGTCATGTTACACGCCATGCCTCTGCCGTTCTCTGATTTTAATGATAATAACGGCATGTTCTGTACAAATACAAAGCATACCGAAAAAATACTATAATGAAAGGAAATTGTTATGAGTGAAAATGAATTAATAAATTCTGTTGCGTCAGAAATTGTAAGCGCCTGTGATCCGTTAAACATCATAATCGTAAGCAACAAAGTCAATTTTGAAGGCAGCATCGTTAGCTTTAAACTTGCTGTAGTAGTAAAAGATGATACCGGCAGTATTCCGGAGCTTGAGCAGCAGCTGTATATGAAGATAGACTGCGAGATTCCTTTTGACATTATCCTTTACAAGCAATCCGAATGGAATACTCTCAACAAAGAAATAGGCACATTTGCCTGGAAATTTTATAATTCAGGGGTATATATTTATGGGCAGAAATTATAGAGAAAGTGACAGCAGACGTTACTTTGACTGGCTTTTTCATGCAAATCTCGACTATCTTGCAGCAAAAAATCTTATTAAAGATGCACGATGCTACAATTCTGTAGCATTTCACTGCCAGCAGTGCATAGAAAAAGCGCTCAAAGGCTATCTGCTTTTTAAAAAATACAAACTTTTCGACGGTCACAATCTGACATGGCTGTGCAAACAGGCAGAGCTTTGTGACAGTCACTTTGAGCAATGGCTTTCCAAATGCTCAACATTAAACAGATTCTACATAGAAACAAGATATCCTGCCGATATTCCTCTTGATATCGACACAGACACAATGGAAGATCTTCTGAAGTCAACAACTGAGATCCTTGAATTCATCACAGAACAGATACGATTTGATTTTGTAAGCTACCACAGAAGAAAAAAACACTGATCAAAAATGCACATTGATAATCATCGATGTGCATTTTGATATATTTTATTCAAGAATATCGCAAATAATAAGTACAGTACTTACAAATTTAATTTATTTTAAAATTCACTATTGACAACACTCAATCGCTATAGTATAATAATAAAGTCGCTTGACGACATAGAACAGATGGCGGCATAGCTCAGTTGGCTAGAGTACTCGGTTCATACCCGATTGGTCGTAGGTTCGAATCCCACTGCCGCTATTATATATGGCCCGTTGGTCAAGAGGTTAAGACGCTGCCCTTTCACGGCGGAATCATGAGTTCAATTCTCGTACGGGTCACTTAAAAACCTTCCGAAATTTTTCGGAAGGTTTTTTTTATGATTTCATATATTTTTAAGTATTGTTCAAAGCTCTGCTTTTAACAAGCAGAGGCGATTCGTAGAATCGGTTCCCGCTCAGTCGGAGATTGTACTCCCACTGAGCGGAAAGATAGAACCCGCCCCCTGCAGGGGCGGGGGATATCCTCTGTGTTGTTATATATTTTCAAAAACAGCCGTCTGTTTTATTATTCTTTGCGCAAGCAGTTTTCTGAAACGTTCAGGACCGGTTACCTCTATGACAGGTCCAAAAGAAAGAAGACGTATCAGTATTTCTGTTTCGTCCTTTTCCTCATATTTCATTGTAACAAAACACTCCCCTGTTTCTTTATCATATTCGGAACAGCGTTCAAGCTCTGCAAATTCCATCATGAATCTGTTTATGGCATTTCTCTCTTCAGTCACTTTGACCGTAACTTCTCTCTTCAGAATTTCTGCACATATTTTTTCATCTGCATAAGTGTCTGTAAGTTCAGTAAAATTTATCCTCGACAGATTTATTATCCCATATATTTTATTTTTACTTTCAACTGCATGAACACGAAAACAGTCATTCTTTGAAGAATACTCCATTTTCAGGATCCGGTAATAATGTGTGATCCTTTTATTGTTTCTTGTCTGAAAACATATCTTTATCAGTGTTTTATTTCTTAATGAAGTCAGAATATTCCTGAAATTTTTAATATATTCTTCATTTTCATAATCATCGCCGTCTGAAAAGCGATCAAAAAAACAAATATGATTTTCTGAAAAAAGAGCCTTCTCTCCAAGAAGCTCTTTTATTTTTTGCTTTTCCTCATTATCCAGAAAAAGACTGCTCTTTTTATCATTCAATACTGCGCACAACCATCTTTTTTCGAGTGCAGTAAACGGCATATGCGGAGCTTTTTTCAAAATTGATCTGTAAATTTTATTGTCATCTGTAAAAAAAAGTCCGTATCCTTTTTCTGATATCAGCTTCGGCATCAGGAACATAACAGTCTCCGAATAACCGTTTTTGGTTATGATATCAATAATATCAGATTTTGAAACACTTCTTTTCCTAAGTATTTTTTCTGTTATCCCAAAATAAACACTGTATATTTCTGAAAACAGTTTCATCAGGTTTTTCCTCCGTAAATCATCATCAGTCTGTCCAAATCGCTTTTTAACTTTTTATTAAGCTCCGGATTTGTCGATTCAAATACAGCTATTCTGCCAAGAAAGGTTTTTACCCACGGCATTATCTCATTCGCGTCAAAAACTTCGGCATCAAAAGCATATCTTCCTTCAGAAATTTTAGCAACAGTACCGTTTCTGCATTCACGCATCAGTCTTTCATAAATAAAATGCTCACTTTTTTCATCAAATAATATTTCCATATGAATATGCTCTGTCTGTCCGAATTTTCTTTTTTCGCCGCAGCTTGCTCCCCAGATATGACATGCATTTCTTTCATAATAACCATAGTATGTATCATAGTCATCACAAACCTGAAGGATTTTTACAGACTGAATCGAATCTATACGAACAGATATCAGTCTTTTTCTCACAAAACTGTACATGATAACATAATTTCTGCCGTTGCTGACAGAACTGCGGATTTTCAAAGGAACACCATTTTCTTCGTATTTTGTTCCTTTTTTTATTCCGGCACACGATATAACCGTTTCATATTTATTTTCCACAGCATCAAGCAGTGACATCATGATCTCATCATCAAGTGTATGGACCAGATATGAATGTTTTCTTGTAAAAATGCTGTTTTTTATATCCGAGTTGTCCATAATATAATTACCGACAACGCCAAGCGGAATTTCTTCAGAGAAAAATGTGATAAGTTCCTTCAGATATTTATGATCATCAAGAACATCATCCGGATAAATATCAGATTTTTCATACAAAACAGTATTTCCTTTTTTATGCTGTCTGATTATTCCCTCTGAAACATATTCCTTCAGCTTAATTCTTACAGTCTGAATATCAAATATCATTCCGTAATCGTTCAGAATACCATCTGTTATCTCATTTACAGTCATCATATTATTTTCAAGAATATCAAGCAGTATAAAATGCAGACTGATATCATTATCTGTATAGGATTTTGCCTTATAACACTGATAAAGCGGATTTTCGAAAATTCTTCCGCTGTCTATCTTTACATATACCCTTTTCTTATGACCTGAATAATCTGTATGAACATAATCTGAAAGCCAGCCTTCAACTCTTCTTCGCTCATTGTCATAGGTCCTGCTGCTCTTTTTTTCAAAACTTTCCCTTGTCTTAAATCCGAATATATAAAAATCTCTTACATAATCTCTTATCTTTCCAAGATTTTTTATAAGTTCCGAATACTCCGCCAAATACTCCGCCCCTCTCATATATCACGTTATTTTACATTAATATCTATTATTATATCAAACCCCCGTATATTTTTCAATTTTTTTAAATATCAAAACCCCGCACCTTTTTTTATATGACATTTCTCCTGCACAGAGCTATAATAAAATCATCAAATCAAGGAGGAATAAAACAATGTTTGAATATTATGACAAAACCAAAATGCTTATACCGGTAAAGATATGGACCGGATCAATCGAAGAAATTGAAGATACATGTATAGAGCAGGCAGCTCACCTTGCAAATCTCCCTTTTGCCTTTGACCATATAGCATTAATGCCTGACACACATACAGGAAAAGGCATGCCTATCGGCGGTGTTATAGCATGCAAAGATGTTGTCATTCCAAATGCAGTCGGAGTTGACATCGGATGCGGAATGGGATTTTTACAGACAGATATTCCTGCAAAATTACTCCGCGAAACCATTACCGGCAGCGGTGAACTTATAAAACTTATAATCGGAAACATCCTCAGAAATATTCCGGTCGGATTTAACCACTATAAAAAACCTCAGCCTTCAGCCGTACTTGACAAAGCAATGTCTGAGATCGACAAATATACTTTTGACAGTGAACTGACAAAATATATAGAGGAAAGCTACCTTTCCGCAGGAACACTCGGCGGAGGAAATCACTTTATAGAAATACAGGAGGATGAAAACGGTCTTGCCTGCATCATGCTCCACTCCGGAAGCCGTATGTTCGGAAATATGATAGGTCAGTATTTCAACAGACTCGCACACTCACTCAACGAAAAATACTTTTCATCCGTTCCTGCTGAGTATAACCTTCCTTTCCTGCCTGTAGATTCCGAAGAAGGACACCGCTATCTTGACTGGATGCATCTCGCAATGGATTTTGCATATGAAAACAGATCCTTAATGCTCGAAAAAGTAAAACAGATCTTTACCGAGCAGGTTCAGAAATACACAGGACTCGAGCCTGTATATTCCGATATGATCAACTGTCATCACAACTATGCAGCACTTGAAAACCACAACGGGGAAAATGTCTGGGTTCACAGAAAAGGTGCAATACACGCTGCCGAAGGAGAAACTGCCATTATCCCGGGATCAATGGGTTCCAACAGCTATATCGTAAAAGGACTCGGAAATGCAGACAGTTTTCTTTCATCCTCACACGGAGCCGGAAGAAGTTACTCAAGAAAAGGAGCACTTGAAAAATTTTCAGTTGAATCAGTAATGGTCGACCTTAAAGAACGTAATGTTGTTCTCGGTAAAAATAATAAAAGTGACGTTGCGGAAGAATGCCGCTTTGCTTATAAAAATATCGACACAGTAATGGAAAATCAGCATGACCTGACAGTTCCCGTAAAAAAACTTTTTACTGTCGGAGTAGTCAAAGGATAATAACAAAAACAGGAATCAGATCTGAAGTTTGATTCCTGTTTTTCTGTTTGACAATATATCAGAATATCTGTTATAATATTTTTGAGGAGGATAAATATGAAACAGTTTTTAGAAAAAATAAAAATACTTGATTCCACATCATTAAAAATCATTGCCATAATAAGTATGACGATTGATCATACCGGAGCTGTACTACTAGATAATAATCACATCCTGAGAGCAATCGGACGTATTGCCATGCCTATTTTTTCATTCTGTATTTCTGAAGGCTATATACATACCAAAAACAAGAAAAAGTATCTCGCCAGATTAGGAATATTTGCACTGATAAGTGAAATTCCATTTGATCTCGCCTTTTATGGGGAGATAGGCTTTAGACATCAAAACGTTATGTTTTCATTTTTTATTTCAGTCATAGCCTTAATGATTTTTGATTTTATCCAGGGAAAACACGGTCCAGATGAAACTGTATGCAGTATCCCGCGTACTCTTTTGGGAATATTTGTTGTTTTCGTCATAGGGGTTGGATCAATCAAACTTCATACAGATTACAGCATCAAAGCTGTGCTTTGCATTTTTATGTTTTATTGCCTGAAAGACTCAAATCCGTGGAAAAGGAAATCGTCCGGTCCGGTGTTTTTTACACTGATGTCAGAAAAATTATACAACTATTTTGTTTTTTTCAGTATTATTCCTATTTTAATGTATAACGGAAAAAAAGGAAAAGGACTGAAATGGCTGTTCTATATCTTCTATCCGGGACACCTTCTTATAATTTTTTTAATAAAAAAAATATTTTTTTAAAAAAACACTTGACAAACGGTTTTTTATACTGTATAATAAAAAAGCTGTCGGATGAACAGCAAAGAAAATTAAACGAGGCGTAACTCAGTTTGGTAGAGTGCTTGGTTTGGGACCAAGATGCCGCAGGTTCGACTCCTGTCGCCTCGATTTGATGCTGGTGTAGCTCAGCTGGTAGAGCAGCTGATTTGTAATCAGCAGGTCGGGGGTTCGAGTCCGTCCACCAGCTTCAAAAAAAATTTTCAAAAACACTTGACAAACAGTAATAAATATGTTAAAATATTTATCGCGATGCTGGTGTAGCTCAGTTGGTAGAGCAGCTGATTTGTAATCAGCAGGTCGGGGGTTCAAGTCCGTCCACCAGCTTTTAAAAAAATAATATGGGAGAGTTCCCGAGCGGCCAATGGGGGCAGACTGTAAATCTGTTGCTTTCAGCTTCGATGGTTCGAATCCATCCTCTCCCACCAATTATTTCCTACATATTTTATGTAGGAAATTTTTTATGCAAAAATTTTTTGGCAATATATTTAGTAGTTTCCCAAAAATTGCGAAAATATTGTGTTTAAAGACCAAAAAATTAAATAAAAAGATTAACAATTGAAAAATTCCGGCTTGTCCACATCTTAGGAGGAATATTTATGGTAAGAAACGATTTGAGAAATATTGCTATTATAGCTCACGTTGACCATGGCAAAACAACACTTGTTGATGAAATGCTGAAGCAAGGCGGTGCATTCAGAGAAAACCAGGCTGTTGCAGAACGTGTAATGGACAGCAATGACATCGAAAAAGAACGTGGAATCACAATTCTTGCTAAAAATACTTCTGTTTATTACAAGGATACAAAGATCAACATTATCGACACTCCCGGACATGCTGATTTCGGTGGAGAAGTTGAACGTGTTCTCAATATGGTAGACGGTGTTCTCCTTCTTGTTGACGCAGCTGAAGGACCGATGCCTCAGACTCGTTTCGTACTTTCAAAAGCTCTTGAAATGGGCCATAAAATCATAATAGTAGTAAATAAAATAGACAAACCAGACGCAAGACTGGATGAAATCGGTGACGAAGTTCTTGAACTTCTCCTTGATCTTGACGCAAGCGAAGAACAGCTTGAAAGCCCTATCCTTTTCTGCTCAGGAAGAAGCGGTACAGCATCGCTCAGCCAGTATGAACAGGGTAAGGATCTCACTCCTCTCTTTGACACCATCCTCGATTATATTGCACCTCCAAGCGGTGATGAGACAGCTCCTCTTCAGATGCTTATCTCTTCCATCGACTACAACGACTATGTAGGAAGAATCGGTATAGGACGTATCGAAAACGGATCCGTAAAGGTTGGTCAGAACATAACGATCGGTGACTATCATGAGTCAAAGAAACCATATAATGCTAAAGTTGTAAGTGTTCTTCAGATAGAAGAACTTCAGAGAGTTCCTGTTGAAGAAGCTACAGTCGGCGATATCGTATGGATATCAGGTGTTGAAAATATCACTATCGGTGATACTGTATGTGATGCAGCTTCAGAATTCAAAGCACTCCCTGTTGCAAAGATAAGCGAACCAACAGTAGAAATGACATTTGCAGTAAATGACAGTCCATTTGCAGGTAAAGAAGGAAAATTTGTTACATCCCGTCAGCTTCGTGCAAGACTGTTTAAGGAACTTCTCAGAGACGTATCTCTCAGAGTAACAGAAACAGAAAATACTGATTCATTCTCAGTTTGCGGACGAGGAGAAATGCATCTTTCAATTCTTATAGAAAACATGCGTCGTGAAGGATACGAGCTTTCAGTATCCACACCAAGAGTACTTTTCAAGGAAATAGATGGTGAAAAATGTGAACCGATGGAACTTCTCGTAATCGACGTTCCGGAAGAATGTGTTGGTTCAGTTATGGAAAAAATGGGTACCAGAAAGGCAGAAATGCTCACAATGCATCCACAGGGATCAAGAATGCGTCTTGAATTCTCTGTTCCGGCAAGAGGTCTTTTCGGATACAAGAGTGAATTCCTGACCGACACAAAAGGCGAAGGCATCATGAGCAGTATCTTTAACGGATATGAAAAATACAAGGGAGATATCCCAAGAAGAAAAACAGGCTCTCTTGTATCATTTGAAACAGGTGACGCTGTTACATACGGTCTGTACAATGCTCAGGAAAGAGGTCAGCTCTTTATAGAAGCAGGTACACCTGTATACGAAGGCATGATCGTAGGTCAGTCTCCAAAGGTTGAAGTCCTCGTTGTAAATGTCTGCAAGAAAAAACATCTTACAAACACACGAGCAAGCGGAAGTGATGATGCTCTCAGACTTATCCCTCCGAGAAAATTAAGCCTTGAAGAAAGTCTTGAATTCCTTGCTGATGACGAGCTTCTTGAAGTAACTCCAAAAAATATCAGAATCAGAAAGAGAATTCTTTCAAATACATTAAGAGCTAAAACAAGAGCCAAAGAATAATTATTAATTACGCCATTAACTAAAAACCAATAAAAACATAGAAAAAGCAGAAAAACGATCATTACCTCTTAGTTGATCGTTTTTTTGTTTGCCATATAAAAGTAAAGACCGGACAGAATTATTAAAAACTGTCCGGTCTTTGCTTTTAAAAGGAAAAATAATTTATAAATATAATTAGTTAAAATCTGATATAAGTGATGTAATGATCTTTACACATTTTTCAATTCCTATCGAACCGCTGTTAAGACAAAGATCATAATTATCTTTTGCGCCCCATTTTCTGCCTGTATTAAGGTTATAATAAGTAGAACGCTTTTTGTCATGTTTTCTTAGCTGAGAAAATACCTGATCGGGATCCTCGCCATATTCATCTATTGCTCTTTTGATTCTGGCATCCTTGTCTGCATATATAAATACATTCAGGACATCATCCCGTATTTCTCTCAATATATCATCAGCACATCTTCCAACGATAACACACGGACCCTTCTGAGCAAGAGCTTTGATTACTTCTCTTTCTTCAATAAACACCCTGTCGTTAAGAGGAAGATTTGATGAAATACTCAGATTGCTCATCAGTGACATACTGTATAAAAGACTGCTTGCCGCTGTCTCATCTGCAAATTTAACATCCTCAGGTGACATCTGCAGACGATCTGCTGCCATATGAAGAATTTCTTTGTTATAGAAAGGAACCCCTAATGATTCTGCAACTTTTTGGCCTATTATCCTTCCGCCGCTGGCATACTCTCTGCCAATAGTAATAATATTAATTTTTCCCAATATCGGTTCCTCCCCTTTCACTAGCAATATATCTATTATAGTATATTTTAGACAGTTTGTCAACCGTTTTATAATTGATAATTATATATTTTTTCTAATAAAAATTATACCCTATTACTATTAATACAGAGTATAGTTTGTGCATAAACAACAATAATTTTTTCATTTTATACTATTGATATCATTTAATACAAGTAGTAAAATATAATTATCATGTAATTTTGGAGGACATTTATGAACGACAATAAACATTCAGGCGGATTCAGAAATAAACTATCCGTTTTAAAAGAAAACAACCCAAGTGCTTTAATATTTATGATCATTATACTCATTAATATTATTTCAATTATTTTTTCATCTGTTATCTTAAGATTTCTTCCTGAAAACGAAGGGAGAACCATTCCTCAGATGCTCAGAGCTGCCTTTACGCTTATGGTAAATCCAAGCGGAAGATATGTTTACAGTGATGCTCCGATATCCCTTGTTATTACCACATTTGTTGTCCTCTTCGGAATGATATCCCTCACCGGCGGCACTGTAGGTTATATTACCAGTATGATCAGCGGAGTAATTGAAAAATCCGCATGCAGTAAAAACAAACTTAAGCTTAAAAATCATATAGTAATACTAAACTACAACCACAAGGTTTCTTCCCTGATATGTGACTACTGCTTTGATGATATAGAAAATACATACATTGTCATTCTGTCAGAAAGAGAAAAAGATGAAATACAAAAACAGATCGATGATGCTTTTGCAGTAAACGGAATAAAAAAGAAATTAAAAAATGTGATCATCAGAAAAGGAAATCCTATGTCGCAGACAGAACTCGACAATATTTCCGCACATTCTGCCAAAACTGTTCTTATCATGACACCTGAAAACGAAACTGAGCATTTTGACAGAGCCTATGATGAAAGCAACAGCTTTGCAGTATCAAAATTATTTATGTTTATCTCATGGTATTTCGAAGAAAATTCCTCTGAAAGCAATACAAATATTATAGTAGAAGCTGCCGATAAAAACGTTGAGGAAATAGTAACAGACTATCATAAAAATACCCCGGAACAGATCTCCGTTCCGGTAAACTTCAATGAAATACTTGGAAAAATAATGGCTGTTACATCACTGATGCCTTCTCTTAACGATACACTTCTTCATATGATCAGCTTTGAAGGCGTTGAACTGTATCTTAAGGATATTCCGGATTCATTATCGATCAGTGAAGATCTTAAGCGTCAGAATTCAGCTATCCCTTTATTTGATATCGGAAAAAAACGTGCATATCTTGCCGAAGATGAATCCGCCATTCATGAAAATTCAAATCATCAGTTTAAGATGAACAAACAGGTTCCGGAAAAAGAACTTGTTCCTTTGATAAGATTTGAGAAAAATGAAATAATTATAATCGGCATCAACAGCAAGCTTCCTTATATTCTTGAAAGTCTTGTATGCTTCAAAAATGAACACAGTGATTCAAACCTCCATGTAACTCTTATGGATTCAAACGAAAACCGTGAAGCACTTGAAAAATATTATGCTGATCAAAGATATTCATCTGTTCTTTCGCCGGAAACTTCAGAGCCTGTTATTATTGACAGTATTTTTGATCCTTCAAAAAATATTTCACCTGATCTTCTTAAGAAAATGAATTCCATGCTTTTCCTTTCAGATGATACCAGTATGGCTGCTCATATCGATGAAAAACCTCTTATTTTCTGGAGCAAACTGAAAAACACACCTGATTTTGATACAAGCGACTGTATTGTTGAAATACTGGATATGCAGAATAAGGATATTATTAAAAGAAAAAATAATGATCAGGTAATAGTAAGTGATAAATTTCTCAGCTGTATGTATGCACAGCTTGGAAAGGATCCTTTAAGACTCAACGTGATCAAGGACATGATCACCTTTGAAGGTGACAGTGCATCTAAAAATATCGACAGCGAATTTCAGAATGACTGCGATCTTCTCTCAGTAAAAGCAAAATACTTTTTTAATGATTCCGAAATTCCTCAGTTCTCAAGCAAAAAAGAAATGATCCTCTGGGTCTATGAAGCTACCTGCCACAAATACATTACGCTTGGATGCATAAAAAACGGAACAAACTATTTGTTTGCAAGAACTGAAAACAAATCAGACGGACTTGATTCAACAGTACTTCTTTCGAAAGACAGCAGCGTTTCTGAATTCGGAACACCGGATAAACTTATAATTGATCCGGATGATGAGATTATCATAATAAAAAGCAACTAAAATTGTTTTATCCATAAGCAGGATTTGAACTCTTAATAAAAAAAGCAGCACCTCAATACGGTTCTTACGCAAAGTGCGGACAATATAATTTTTTTTACAGGTATTCGATGTTCTTAAAGATGTCGAATACCTGTTTTTTGCTAATTGAATTAGACCTATGATTTTTGTATAGAAGTCTACGTCAAAAACAAGGATCAAA
>JAZUJY010000140.1:0-5479 GCA_045643005.1 Oscillospiraceae bacterium
GAACTTCCCGATACAATTCTCAATGATTTTCTTGAATTACAGCATCTTTTCTGCGTGAACATTCATGTTGAACCACTCGATCAGGTATCAGCATTGAAATTTGTAAAGCTGAAACTGACAGGTGTGGAGGAAATGAAAATCAATGAGCAGAAAAAGGCTTCAAAGGCAGGATATGATCCCGATATTCTTCCGCCATCTATAAAGATGTATATTACTGATCTTGAAAAACTGCTTGATGACCTGAACAGCAAAAACGAAAGACTGTTCCACATCAATATTTCAATCAGAAATTATGCAAGAAACAAAAAGGATTTAAAGTTACAGCTTGAACTTCTCAAGCGTATCTGTCAGAAAAACAACTGCACACTTATGAGCTGTGACTATTTACAGGAAGATTACCTGACATCAACGCTCCCTCTGGGTGTGAATAATATCCTTGTATCAAGAGAAATGCACACATCAGGTGTTGCAATATTTGTTCCCTTTACTACACAGGAGCTTTTTCAGCTTGACGGCACATATTACGGTTTGAATACCGTTTCGGGAAATATGATTATGGCGAATCGCTCCAATCTGAAAAATCCCAATGGTCTGATACTGGGTACTCCCGGTTCTGGTAAGTCATTCAGCGTAAAGCGTGAAATACTCGACAGCTTTTTAAAAACAACTGACGATATTATCATCTGTGATCCCGAAGGAGAATATTTTCCCTTGGTTGAAGCGTTACATGGTCAGCTTGTAAAGATTTCAAGCAATTCAGATCAGTATATCAACCCTATGGATATTAACTTTGAGGGAAACTTGGATGAAAACCCGATTTCTATGAAATCCGACTTCATTATCTCCCTTTGTGAGATTATTGTCGGCGGCAAATACGGACTTACTGCAGAAGAACGTTCTGTCATTGATAAATGTGTCAGAACAATTTATCTGAACTTTCTGAAAAGCAATCCAACAAGAGAGAAAATGCCTACACTTTCAGATCTGCATACTGCCCTTATCAATGAGGGAGATATTGCCCTTCGTGTTGCAAATTCTCTTGAAATGTATGTAAACGGCTCACAGAATCTTTTCAATCATCAGACAAACATTGATTTGCAAAATCGTGTTATCTGCTTTGATATCAAGGAGCTTGGCAATCAGCTTAAAAAGGTCGGAATGCTTATTGTTCAGGATAATGTATGGAACAGAGTAACGCAGAACCGTGCTGAACGCAAGGTTACACGCTATTACATGGACGAATTTCATCTTCTGTTAAAGGAAGAACAGACTGCAAAGTATTCAGCTGAAATCTGGAAGCGTTTCAGAAAATGGGGCGGAGTTCCGACTGGAATCACGCAGAATGTTAAGGACTTGCTGAGTTCAGCAGAGGTTGAAAATATTTTCGATAACTCAGACTTCATATATATGCTGAATCAGGCTGCAGGCGACAGAGATATTCTTGCTGAAAAACTGCATATCTCCCCACAGCAGATGGAGTATGTAACAAACAGTGGTCCCGGTGAAGGACTTATCCGTTATGACAAGATTATTCTTCCGTTTACGGATAATTTCCCGACAGATACGCTGATGTACAGGCTTCTCACAACAAAACCTCTGGAACAGAAATTAGGGTGATGTAAATGGCACGTTTACAGCGTACATATCATCAGCTTGCAAAGGCACAGAAAAAGCTTGAAAAATACAGCAAAACTGAAAAGCAGTTTCAGTTACAGTTTGTACGTCAGGCAAATAAAAAGAATCGCTTTCATACACGGATTCATATAGTCCGTGGAGAGAAAAACTACAGATATCAGCATAAGGGTTTACTGCACAGGCTTGTTAATCAGAAATCACGCATTATCGGTGATAAGCCGTCATTCACTAAAAGTTTAAAGGCATACAGACCTAAGTCAATCGGTGGTTATGCTGTAAAAACAGTCGCAGGTGCAGTAAATTTTGCTGTACATGATGCAGTTCAGACTGCTGTTGATGTTGGATTGGGTGCTGAAACTGTCGGTATGAAGCTTGCGGATGATGGTGCAAAAACCGTTAAACGCAAATATATTCAGAAATACCGACAGGAAGCACTTGATGATTACCATAAAGGTACCTTGCTTGTTGCTGAAACGGCTGTTGATTCTGTAAAAGGCACTTACAACCATTTTAAGCAGAAAAAACAGTTTAAGCTTGAAAAGGCACGATACAGGCTGAAAAAGGCTGAATACAAGATTTTCAAGGCTGAACAGCTGAAAGATAAGCTGAAGAAAACAAAAGGACAAAAATATGCGAAAAAATTGAAGCTGAAGAAAATCAAGCGTGATTTCAAAAGCTTCGATAAAAGCAATAAGGTTGTTACCCGACAGGATAAATTCAGCAGAAACGTCCGTAAGCTGAAATACAAGAAACGCTCCAAACAGCTGAAAACTGCAATTAAGCAGGATAAGAACAAAATCAATCAGATTAAATCGGATAAGAAGTTCAGGAAAAAGGAACTGAAAAAACAATGGCGGATAGCTGATTTATCACGTCCTGCACCACTTGTTTTCAAGCCTGTAAGCTATACCACAAAGAAAATGACGGCTTCAAAATGGCAGAAAACCATTAATGAAGATGATTCAAATGACTTTCTCAAAGTTGCTGATGAAGTCAAGCGTCATGGAGTGGACAAGGTTGTACAGGAAATGAATCCCCATAAGCTGAAAGAGAAAAATCAGCAGAAAAAGAAGAAGCTTGAAGAAAAGAACGGCAAGAAACAGCAGAAACTCAAAAAACAGGATTACAGGCTGAAAGATAAGCAGTCTGATCTTCACGATTACAAGAAACACAGGAATAACAAAAAACAGAATATGTTGGCGGACTTCCTGAAACAGCTTAAAAATATGGCAGAAAATGATGCAAAAACATTTCTGCTTGTAATGTTTGCTATTGTTTTTCTTATTCTCTTTATCATCAGCCTTATTATGATGATGTTTTCAGGCGGTGCAAGCAGTTCAGGATTTATTCTGGGTACATACGCATCACAGGACTATGACCTTTCGCAGTCTGAAAAATACTATAAACAGCTTGCATGGGATATGAATGAAAATGTAAAGCTTGTGGGTAATTCTTCCACATGGAAAACAGGTTTGTCGAAATTTGGCGTAGATACAAGCGGAATGAAAGATACACCTGATACTTTCCAATGGGGCAAAAGCACAGTTTACAACTGGGATCCTGTTTATGATTTTGATGTGTACAAGCTGTGGTGTTTTCTTTGCGCTTACTACTATAACTTTGATGCCAAAGTTACGGAATACTGGAAATACACAAGCGATACCGAAAATCTCATAAAGGAAATATTTGATGCTGAATATGAATTTGTCAGCAATTACGATAATACTTCCCACTGGGAATATCGCTATCACTTTGATGCCCGTGGATATTATTCCATTGAAGGTTCGGGCGTATCAGGCAGTTACGGATATATAGATATTGCTTCTCCGTCTGCACTCCCTATGACAACAGGAACAATTACTGCGTTATATGCACGTTTTTCATATGATGACGGAATTGACGCAGAAAGCGGAAGTATCGAACATCAGAAACAGCTTCTATCAAGCTATGCTGAAAATAATGGTTTTGCAGATATTCGTTATTATTCAGATGACGGATATACAGGAACAAATTTTGACAGACCTGATTTCAAGCGTATGATGGAAGATATTAAACGTGGATTGGTTAAAACAGTAATTATCAAGGATATGAGCCGTTTCGGACGTAATTACCTTATGGTTGGACAGTATACGGAAATTGAGTTCAAAAAGTATGGTGTCAGGCTGATTGCAATAAATGATAATGTTGATACAGCAAACGGCACTAACGATTTGCTTCCAATAAACAACCTTATGAACGAGTGGTACAGCAAGGATATTTCAAAAAAAGTCCGAGCAATGATACAGCATAAGGGCAAAAGCGGAGAACCTACAACTTCCGTTGTTCCGTATGGATATTACAGGTCGCCTGATGATAAAACAGCTTGGTTAATCAACGAGGAAGAAGCTGAGGCAGTACGATTAATCTTTGACTTATATCTCAATCACAACTACAATATGACTGATATTGCAAGAGTTCTGAAAGAGAGAAAGGTTGTAAGACCAAAGTACAGAAATGCCTTATCTAAGGGGAAAACCGTTGATGCAGAGGACTTATATTCATGGGATGTCTGTGGTGTAAAATCTGTTTTAAGAAGGCAGGAATATGTCGGTGATACGGTTAATTTCCGTACAGAACGCAGGTCATACAAGGAGAAAAAGAAAATATTCAGAAGCAGTGACAAACATCTGATTTTTCCTGATACACATCCTGCAATCATCAGCCGTGAGGACTTTCAGAGGGTTCAGGATAAATATGAAAAGAACTTCCGTCACAAGGGAGAGAATCATTATTATCTGTTGGCTGACCAAGTTTACTGTATGGACTGTCACGCAAGAATGCATGGCAAGAAAGTGGCTACTATCGGCAAAACCAAAAGAAACTCCTATGAATGTTCAACCTACCGAAAAGGAAATGGCTGCTTCTTTCACGGAGTACCTGAAGATTATCTTATGGATGTGGTTTTAAAAACAATTCAAGATGTACTTACATATGCAAAGACAGATTATAATGCTTTCAGCAAGCAAATTCAAAGGATTCTGGACGAGAATACCGATGGAACAAAAGCCGTAATGCAGAGTGAACTGGAAAAGGCTCAGAAACGAAATGCTGAAATTGATAAGTACATTCAGGGGTTGTTTGAAGCTAAAGTCAAGGGAGAAATAGACGGAACGCTGTTTGCTAATCTCAAAAAAACATATGATGAAGAAAAAAATCAGATTTCAAAAGTCATTATCGACTTAATTGAAAAGCTGAATAATAAGAATGAAAATTCTGACAAGGTAAAAATTTTATTTCGTGCTATTAGAAAGTATGATGCTGTTACAGAGCTTACACCTGAAGTGCTTGTAGATTTCATTGACCGCATTGAGGTTGGAAAGTTCAAAACCCAATTCAAAGGTACAGGAAACAGAAATATTCCACTCGATAAGCGTGACAATCTTGTTTCGGTGTATTTTTGGGGTGTCGGCATCATAAATTTTGATGAAAAGTTTGTTCCCTAAGAATGGCACGGTTGGCTCGGTCATGCGACATTTAATATCACGGCGAACCTTTATAGCCATCTGGAGTATCATGCTAAGGTCACTTCGGCTGAAACCATTGCAAGGGTTCTTAGCGGAAAAAAAGAAGATGCTCCCACCGACACAAAAGAGAATGCGTCGGAAGAAGCAACCAAGAAGTCAAACAGCAGAAAAAAGAAAAAAGATACCTCTGCGGACAAGTCACAGACCGCAGCCGTGTAATTATATAATATACTGTGACAAAACCGAGGACGAAATAGAAAGAATTGAAAAAGAGCGATTTGGGTAGAAAAAAAGGTAGAAATTTCTGGTAGAAGTCAATTATATGATTTCAAGGAAGTTTC
>JAZUJY010000141.1:0-3633 GCA_045643005.1 Oscillospiraceae bacterium
TATTTATACGAAAGGATGACTATTATGATGAAAAAGACTAATTTATTTAAAACTTTAACCGCAATCACAACCGCAGCCGTTATGTCAGCCCTGACAGTTACTACAGCTTTTGCAGACGTACATGAAGTAGGTACTGATACATTCAGCAGTACGGTAGATCCACCTACTTTTTCAACAACAGGCGGCGCAACATCTACAGGCGATGTATATATCAATGTAACAAATGTATATCCTACTGATGCTTCAAAAGGTACATATAAAGTTGAAGTTGCGTGGACTTCTTTAGAATTTACTTATAACAATGGTACTTGGGACACTGGTTCTCACTCATATGTTGGTAATGATACAGGATGGGAAAATCCACATTCAGGTTCAATTACAGTTACCAACCACTCAAACTGGAGTATTACACACAGCGCAACATTTAACGGCGGAGAAACTACGGCAACAAAAAATAATGTAAAAGCAACCATTACTGCTCCTACAACCAATGCTGATACTTTATCAGCTTGTCCAATTAGTTCCGGAAGTACCAGCACTGCTCCGTCTGCAACTTATACAGTAGGTGTTGAATTGGAAGATAAGACAAAAGGAGTTACAGCAAAGGAAGGATTTGTTCTTGATACTGTTACAGTAACAATTGCACCTGAAGAAAACGGTGCATCTAATGTTCCAGCAAATTCGTCAAGCACATAATTTGACATATCATTCAAATACATTACCCTCTGAATATATCACGGCGGTGTCAGAACTGGCACCGCCGTATTATACTGACAATTATTTTTTATTCATCGGAGAATTATAATGAGCAAACGTGAAAAAATTATTCTTGCTGTAATGTCGGCAATTTTCGGCATAATGCTTATCGTACTCTGCGTACTTGCAGTGAAAAAGCATGATAAACAGCCGACACAGGAAAAATCTGTCGTAGTTGTCCCCTTTTCCGCACCTGAATTCGACAGTAATGCCGTAAGCGGCGAACCACAGAATGTCAATGACGAATCATTTCAGGTACTCAACATGGCTGACTTTACGTTCAAAATATGCGGAGAACCTGCGGCATCAAATGAAGGCGCAGAACTGTGGCTGACAAACCTTGCAGTCAATCCTGCATGGATGAGAGCGGAGATATACGACGAAAACGAAAATTTACTCGGTTCAAGCGGCGTTATTAAAACTGACTTCTATGTGCAGACTGTTCCCACATCCTCTCCCCTTTCGCAGGGGCAAAAAATCGCCGTTAAGGTATATTTCTATGAACCCGAAACATATTACAGCATGGGCACTTTCACGCTGAATCTCGTTTGTAAATGATAACCCGAAAACAGATATTGCTGACATAACAGCGGTATCTGTTTTTTGCTGTATTGGCAGTTCGCTGTGATACTTCCGCAGATGTATATTGACACGCAAAAAATAAAATGATATAATGTTTAAGGCAATGCAAAATTAATTTTTTTTGCATGATGCTGACAATTTTATTATGAAAGTGAGAATATCCCAATGAGAAAAAAAGTTCTTGGCATTGCAGCTGCATTAAGTCTGCTTGCAGTATACGGTATTCAGCCCTCTGTACAGTCTCATCCTGACGCTGATATTTGCTTTTCTATTACGGCAGATGCGGCAGCTACTGAAACTTCAGGCGAATGCGGCGAAAATCTGACATGGGAACTCGACAGCACAGGAACAACTCTGACAATCAAAGGCACAGGTGCAATGTATGACTGGGAATCACGAAAATCCCCATGGTATTATAACAGAAATATTCAAACAGTATCATTGCCTGACGGACTGACAAATATAGGTAATTATGCTTTTGAATACTGTAATTCACTTACAAGCATTAATATTCCTGATACGGTTACAAGCATAGGCGACGGTGCGCTCAGTATATGCGGTTTTAAAAGTGTTACAATTCCGTCCACAGTTAAAAATATCGGTAAATATGCATTTTATAACTGTTCAATACTTGAAGACATAACCATTCCTGATAGCATTACCGAAATTCCTGAATCAGCTTTTTACGGCTGTGGCTTCAAAAGTTTTACTATCCCGTCTACAATTAAAAGTATTGGTAAATCAGCATTTTACGGATGCTCAAAGCTTGAAAGCATAACAATTCCTGATAGCATTACCGAAATTCCCGAATCTGCTTTTTACGGCTGTGGTTTCAAAAGTTTTACAATCCCGTCTACAATTAAAAGTATTGGTAAATCTGCATTTTACGACTGTTCAAAACTCGAAAGCATAACTATTCCGAAAGGTATTACCGAAATTCCCGAATCTGCTTTTTACGGCTGTGGTTTCAAAAGTTTTACTATCCCGTCTACAATTAAAAGTATTGGTAAATCTGCATTTTACGGATGTTCAAAACTTGAAAGTATAATAATTCCTGAAAGCATTACTGAAATTCCGGATATGGCTTTCAGTTATTGCGGTTTTAAAAGCATTACTATCCCTTCTTCAATTACAAAAATCGGAATCGCATCATTTTCAAGATGTGGTTTAGAAAGCATTATTATTCCTGAATCTGTGACAAGTATCGGTGACGATGCGTTTAACCATTGTGAAGCATTAACCAATATAAATCTTCCGACTTCTGTTGAAAATTACGGCACTGCTGTTTTCTATTATTGTACAAAACTTCAGAGCATTAAACTTCCTGAAAATCTTAAAAAAATAAGCGATTATATGTTTGCAAATTGTATTTCGCTTGAAAATGTTACTATTCCTTCTTCTGTTACAAGTATCGGTGAATGTGCTTTCCAAAGCTGTACAGCTCTTAAAAGCATAACTTTGCCGGATTCATTAACAAGTATCAGCGGTTCAACTTTTCGTTTCTGCACAGCACTTGAAAACATCAAAATTCCGTCTTCTGTCACAAGTATTGAAATGTATGCTTTTGATTCTTGTAATGCATTGAAAAGCATAGATATCCCGAATTCTGTAATAAGTATCGGATTCATGACATTCAGTAACTGCACATCACTTGAAAACATTAAAATTCCGTCTTCTGTAACAACAATTGAAGGTTCAGCTTTTAGTAATTGTACCGCACTGAAAAGCATAGAGCTTCCTGATTCTGTTACCAAGCTTGGAGGCGCATTCGCCGGCTGTACATCACTTGAAAATGTTAAGCTTCCGTCAAACATTACAGTATTAGATGGACAAATGTTTTCAGGATGCACATCTCTCAGAAGCATAGATATCCCGAATTCAGTAACAAGTTTCGGAAGCAGTACATTCAGCGGCTGTACAGCACTTACAAGCATAAAAATTCCTGAATCTGTTAAGAGTTTCGGTCCATCTGTGTTTAATGGCTGTACTTCTCTTTCAAGTATAGAAGTTCCTCTTACATTTGTTTCCTTTGGCAACGGTGATTTCTTAGGATGTACAGCATTGGAGAAAGTTTATTACGGCGGAAGTGAAAGTGACTGGAATGCCGTTCAATTCGGTTACTGGGGCGTTGATGAAGCAATACAAAAAGCAACTATTATCTATAACAGCCATGATCCTGTATATACAACAGGTGCTTCACTTATTCTTGACGGTTCGTTAAAGGTCAAGATTTATTTCAATACCGAAATTGCTGAAAAAGACGGCTATACAATAAACGGCGAAAAACTTATCACA
>JAZUJY010000142.1:0-11117 GCA_045643005.1 Oscillospiraceae bacterium
TGTATAACAACACAGAGGATATCCCCCGCCTCTGCAGGCGGCGGGTTCTATCTGACCAAACAGTCGGAGTACAATCTCCGACTGAGCGGGAACCGATTCTACGAATCGCCTCTGCTTGTTAAAAGCAGAGCTTTGAAAAAATAAAAAACTAATTAATAATACTCTAATCTAATTTTAAAACAACATGCATTTTATTTTAAAAATAATACTGTACAATAAAACCATCGAAAGAGACAACAAACAAAAATAAGAGAGGAGTAAAAATGGACATTAATGAAAAAGTAGATTATCTGAGGCGACATGCTGATATTTCTTATGATACTGCATATGAAATACTTGAAGGAACAGACTGGGATATCAGCACAGCTGAAGAAGCATTAAAAAAAGAAGGATTATACAGAGAGGAGACAGCAGTTATGACAACAAATGATTATTCCAAAGGTGAGGACAAAAGTATGGATATAAAAGATGGTTTTAAGAAAGTATGCAAGTGGGTCGGAAATATTATAAGCAAAGGTATGGACAATGATTTTTGTGTTTATACAAAAAAAGGAAAATGCTTTGCACTTCCGCTTACAATTATGGCAATACTTGCACTGATATCATTCCCGGTTTCAATGATCGTTTTACTGGTTGCATTTTTTGCCGGATGCAGATTCGGACTCAGAGGTCCTGAGACAGATTACAGCAAGGCAAACGAAGTGATCTCAAAGGTCAGATTTGAATGCAGATAATTATTTAAAAAGAAAAACAAAACGAAATTTATTAAAAGCAAGCGTCTGCTGTATCAGGCAGGCGCTTGTTTTTTTGTTGATATCAAATTTTATTTATGCTATACTTGATGTATATTTATCTGAGAACAAATAAAGGGAGATGAAATATTTTGATAAAATTTGATGAAATATTAAAAGGAAAAGAATATGATTTTTTGAAGACTGATGAACATCTTGGAAAGCATGTCATTCTGCTCGGACTTGCCGGCAGCTATTCATACGGTACAAATATCGGAACAAGTGACATTGATGTCAGGGGAATAACGCTAAACAGAAAATCGGACCTCATAGGTCTGACATCCTATGAGCAGTATACGGATGAAAATACGGACACTGTAATCTTTGCGTTCAATAAAATAATTCAGCTGTTTTTAAGCTGCAACCCGAATACGATAGAGCTTCTCGGACTGAACGATGAGCATTATCTGTACTTAAACGACATTGGGAAAATGCTCCTTGACAACAAAAAGCTGTTTTTGTCAAAAAGAGCTATACAGTCATTCGGAGGATATGCAGATGCACAGCTGAGAAGACTGCAGAATGCACTTGCCAGAGGCTCAATGCCTCAGAGCGAGAAGGAAAAGCATATTTTTAATTCCGTTAAAAATTCCATGTATGAGTTCAATTCAAGATACAAGTGCTTTGGAAACGGAAAAATGAACATTTATATAGACAAAGCCGAAAATCCTGATTTTGAAACTGAGATATTTATGGATGCAGATCTGAAGCACTATCCGCTCAGAGACTATACAGGAATGTGGAACATCATGTCAAACGTTGTCAGAAACTATGACAAGTTCGGAGGACATAACAAAAAGAAGGATGACCTTCATCTCAACAAGCATGCAATGCATCTTGTCAGACTGTTTATTATGTCACTGGATATTCTCGAAAAAGGTGAGATAAATACATACAGGGAAAAAGAGCATGATTTTCTTATGGATATACGTTCCGGAAAATATCAGAAGGCTGACGGTCTTTTTGATGACAGCTTTTATGATATGCTTTCCGAATACGAAAAAAGACTTCATTATGCAGCTGAAAACACCGATCTTCCTGATGAGCCTGATATGGACAGGGTGCAGGAGATGGTGATGGAAATTAACGAAAGGGTGATAAGAGATGAAATATGAAGATTTTGAAGGACCTGCAGAGGAACTGGTTCGAAGAAAATTAAGAGAAATAGAGGAAAAGGAAAACATCAGGATCCTTCATGCAGTCGAATCAGGAAGCAGAGCATGGGGATTTGCTTCACCTGACAGTGACTATGATGTGAGGTTTATCTATGTAAGAAACAGCGAGTTTTATCTGTCACTTCGTGAAACCAAGGATTTCATTGACTGGGAGCTCAACGAGGTGCTTGATATCAACGGCTGGGATCTGAAGAAAACACTTCAGCATTTTCAGAAATCAAACGCCACTCTTTTTGAGTGGAGCAATTCACCGGTCGTATACTATACAACTGATGAATGGAAAAAGATCTATAAAGAAACAGCAGAAAAATATTTTTCCGAAAAAGCAGCCATGTATCACTATTATGCAACGGCAAACAAAAATTATCATGAATATCTGATGGATGACATGGTAAAGTACAAAAAATATTTTTATGTGTTAAGACCTCTGCTTGCATGCAGATGGATCGAAGAAAAGAAATGTCCTCCACCGGTTCTGTTTGACGAGATGTTCAATACCGTCCTTGAAGAAGAGATGAAGGGACTTGTTGAGGAACTGCTAAAAAAGAAAATCAAAATGTCAGAATCAGACAAAGCTCCGAAGGTGGATGTGATCAACAGATATATAGAAGAAAAGCTTGCTTATTATAAGAAGCTTGCTGAGTCCATGCAGGATGACAGAAATTATGACTGGGATCCTCTTGAAGATGTGTTCAGGAAAAGTGTTTTAAATTGATATAGGTAAATTTTTTGGAAAATAACTAAAATATCATAAAATATATAGACTTTTTTAGATAAATATATTATAATATATATAAGTATATTTGTGTTTTTAAGCATACAGATTTGGGGACAGTATGCATACGTTAAAAATATTCAAATTTGCACGGAAGATTATGTCTACAGGGATTTTATGATATAAGGGGAGATGCTCAGTATGGATAATATTGCTATTATTCAGGCGACGATAGAACTGTTCGGCATCATTGTGAGTATAGTTTTAAGTATAATGTTCGTGATAATTACGGGCAAACGGAAAAAGAGCGATAAAAGACTGTTCGTTCTGCTTATCCTTGCAGGAGTGCTGCTGCTGTTTGATGCCGGAAGGTGTGTTTATAACGGTAACTCTGCTTCAAATGCCGGCATCCTGAACCGGATATGTTCTTTTGCTGTCAGCGTATTCAATCCACTTAATATAGCATTTGCAAACGGATATATTATTCAGATGATCCGGGAAAACGGAAAAAAGCCCAACAGATTTTTTTCATTTGTTATTTACGGGCTGACAACAGGGTCGCTTATTTTTCCGGTTGTAAATCTTTTTTACAGATGTGTGTATAATTTCGGAGCGTATAATGTCTATTACAGAATGCCTCTGTGGTATGTATATTCCGGGATGAACTTCCTTTCACTGATATTTCTGATATTTTTTACAGTTCATGAAAAAAAATATATCCCGCGTGTTCATCGTTATGCCATATACTTCTTCCTGGTCGCTCCTTTTGCAGGAATTGCTCTTCAGGCATTTAACTTAAAAATCTCTTTTATTCAGCTTGGAAATGCATTAGGCTGTATCGGTATCAATATAAGCTACCTTATAGCGTGGATCCTGAAGGAAAAAAACAAAGAAGAGATCAAAGAAGAAAAGATAAAATATATTCTTATCGAATGTGTTATCATAATAATGTTTCTTTGTATCAGCGCGTCAATTCTGTCGTGTGCAGTATCGGTAAACAAAGTTTCAAAGAAAAATTCAGAAAAAGACAGTACAGCTCTGGTATATATGGTAAGTGAAACAATTGACGGAGCTGTTTCAGAACCGATAGATGTTTCAAGAACAATGGCACGTTCTTCATTAATAACCGATGCACTGAAGAAAAAAAATCTTGAGGGCTCAGATGAAGAAGAAAAAATGCTTGAGTTTATGAAAAATATAAAAGAAGAATATGGTTACCAGATGGTTTTTGCTGCTTCAGAAAAAACAAAAGCATATTATACATATAACGGATTAAGCAGATACATGGATGTGGATAATGATGAAAATGATGTCTGGTACAATAATTTTAAAGACAGAGGGATCAGATATGAACTGAACGTTGATGCAGACAAGGACAACAGTATGGCACTGGCTGTTTTTGTAAATATGGAAGTAAGGGATGAAAATCATAATTTTATCGGAATATGCGGTGTCGGAATGTCTATAGAATCGATGATGCATTATCTTGAAAGTTATGAGGAGGATTATAATCTTGATATTTCCATAACTGATCGTTTCGGACTTATTCTGGTTTCTTCAGAAAGATCACTGATCGAAAATATGTATATTGATTCTGAAGACATTTTGAATCAGCTTTCTACAAATGAAATATCATATTTTAGAGAAGGCAGATCAGCTAAAATAATAAGAAAAATGGATCTTCCGGGATGGTTCCTTGTAATAGAGGATAAAAATCCGGATAAAATAAATGTTTTCCGTATTATTTTGCCGAGTATTATTATTTATTCAGTCGGAATAATACTGCTGCTAATATTTACAATTCTTTTTGGAATACATGAAAAAAAGAGAAACAGAGAACTGAGTACAAGCAAAAAGATATCTCAGACAGACGGACTGACAGGTCTGCGAAATCGTTACTCGATGGAAATGTATCTGGAAAAACTGAAAGCAGATAATATTGAAGAATCACTGTGCTTTATAATGATCGACATCAACTGTTTAAAGGCAGTAAATGACAGTATCGGTCATGATGCTGGTGACGAACTGATAAGAGGGGCTGCAGACTGTATAGTAGATGTATTTTATAAAACAAATGAAATTTTCAGGATAGGCGGAGATGAATTCCTGGCTGCCGGTTGTTTTGAGCAAAAAGAACTGTCTGAACTTATCACATCACTCAGACAAAAGACAGAGGTATGGAAAGGAAAACTTGTTGACGAGCTTTCACTTTCAATAGGCTACGCAATTCACAGAAATTATCCTGAACTGTCACCGGCCGAACTGATCAAAAAGGCTGATTCAATGATGTATCAGGACAAAAATGCCTTTTATGTCAGAACAGGGCGAGACAGGAGAGGAACAAACAGTGCTGATACTGTTTCGAATGCTTCAGTATGACAGTATATATTTTATAGCAGCGAAAAGCTTTGAAAATATAACAACACAGAGCTTTGAACAACACAGAGCTTTGAATAAACAGGACCCTAAACATAAAAAACCGGGTCCTGTTTTTGTGACAAAATGCGTGGATTTTTGGACTGAAAAATGGTATAATAAAATAAAAAGGATTATTCAGCAGATTATTAAAAGCTTTTTATTTGGGGGGGATTTTATGAAAGCATTTGATTTTGACAATACACTTTACCGGGGAGAGAGTTCATTTGATTTTGCGTTATTTATGATAAAAAAGAACAAAAAGATCATACTCTGGCTGCCAAGAATACTTTTAAACTTTATTACCTACAAGCTTTGTCTGATAAAATCTGAGCAGGTTGTGGCTCTGATAAATGCTTTTATGAAATCGGTCATAAAGAAAGATTATGATGTAGAGGCGCTTGTGAATGAATTCTGGAAGGAAAATAAAAAGAAACTTAACAAAAATCTTATAAAGAAAATATCAAAGGACGATATTATCATCACGGCAGGTCCGTCATTTCTTATCGACGGAATAAAAAAGAGGCTCGGTACTTCAAATGTTATCTGTTCTGTTTTTGATATAGACAATAGGTGTGTCGAATATCTTAATTTCAGAGAAAATAAAGTCAAAGAATTCAGAAAAAGATACGGCGATGAGCAGATCGATATTTTTTATACTGATTCCTATAACGACAAAGCTATGATGGAAATATCAAAAAATGTTTTTCTGGTTGGAAAAAACAGCATAAAGCGTATAAAATAAAAAAGGAGCAGACAGATGGCAATTTTCAGACTGACTGACGAAATAGCATTTCCGGATCCGACTCTGGCTGATTTTGACGGTCTTCTTGCCTTCGGAGGAGATCTTTCAGTTGAAAGACTGATACTTGCATACAGCAACGGCATTTTTCCGTGGTACAACAGGGATGATCCGATAATGTGGTGGTGTCCTAAGGAAAGGTATATTATAAGACCTTCAAATATTCATATTTCTCATTCTATGAGAAAGTTTATGAAAAAGCATGACACAGAGATAATCTTAAACAGAGATTTTGCTGATACAATGCACAGATGTCGTATGAAAAGGGAATATGAAGAAGGCGGCACATGGATATCTGATGATATGGAGAAAGCATACCTTGATCTTCACAAAGCCGGATGTGCTGTAAGCGTTGAAGCATATATCGACGGTGAACTTGCCGGAGGACTTTACGGTGTATGTCTCGGAGCCTGCTTTTTCGGAGAAAGCATGTTCTCAGACATGGAAAACGGTTCAAAGCTAGCTCTTATCCATCTTTCAGCACTTCTTGAGGAAAAGGATTTTGTCATGATAGACTGTCAGTTCCATACAGACCACCTTGAAAGCATGGGCGGCGAGGCGATAAGCTGGGACGAGTACAGAAGACTTCTGGATGAAGGTCTGTGATTTTGGAAATAAATAATAACTCCCGATACAAAAACTGAATTATTTGTATCGGGAGTTTTTTGTATAGAAACGTATGTGATTTTTTTGTACGAATAGGACACAATTATTGACATTTCGAGAGAAATATTGTATAATACATATATTAAACAACATTTGTGAATAGGGCTTTTAATATGAGGGGGTAAATATTATGAGACTGTTTAAACGTATACTGTCATTGGCGGCAGCTTTTTCAATGAGCTTTAATATATGTTCTGATTTTGATATCAGTTTATCTGAAAAAGCGGTTGCTCTTGGAGATGAAAATATTGCTGAGAAGGCATGTGGGGAAGATGAATCAGAGGTGTTTCATGCTTATGATCCTGAAGAGCAGATGCGCAACAGAGAACAGATAAAAAAACTCCACGATGAGGCGGATTATGAAAAAGGGACAATCCTTTTCTCGGTTTCGGATATGCGGGAAGCAGGAAAGGATGCAGTATATCTTGATGATATAAGTGATTTGTGTTCAAAATATGGTTTGAAAAATGTAAACTATATTTATGAAATTAAGTCAGACAAAGTTTCGGGCAACTGTTATAAAGTATACTATGAAGCAGAAACAGAATGTGATGTATGGGAAACGGCAGAAAGATTAAACGAGGATGAAAACATAATATTTGCAGAGCCTGATTATATCTGGGACGGATCTGCTGAGGGAAATCCGGTAACAGAAGTAAAGTCATCTGAAACAGAAAAAACAGTTTCTTCTGAAACTTCTCAAAGTAAGACACTTGTGTCTGAAGAAAATACTTTAGTTGCAGGTAATATGATAACCGGGACATCAGTTACAGGTAATATGACAACAAGGACCGGGACATCGGTTACAGGTAATATGACAACCAAGGCAGGAACTTCAGTTACAGGTAAGACTTCTGAAACCCAAACAGCTACACCGGATTATAAAAATAAAGAACTACTTGAAGAAATAGATGCAGGTGAAGTTTGGAATGAGCTGGATAAAGATTCAATGGCCGGAAAAGGCGTTGTTGTAGCTGTAATTGATACAGGTGTTGATTATAATCATGATGCTTTGAAAAATCACATATGGATAAACAGTGATGAAATACCGGATAACGGTATTGATGATGATAACAACGGATATATCGATGATGTTTATGGAATAAATTTAATGAGTGACAACAATGATCCTATGGATGACATGGGACACGGAACTCATGCAGCAGGAATTATTGCCATGGAAGCATCATCAAATAACAATGCAACCGGAATTGCCTACAACGCAAAGATCATGTGTATCAAAGCAGGTTCTGCAGACGGATATTTTGCAAGCACTGATATTGCACGGGCGATAAAATATGCAGCTGATAACGGTGCAGATATAATTAATATGTCTTTTGGTGGAACAGAAAGGTCAAAGATAGTTGAGGATGCTGTAAATGATGCAGCCAAATCATGCGTTCTTGTTGCATCAGCAGGAAACAACGGCAAACCAACCACTGATTTTGCAGGTGCGGAATCTGAAGATTTTTATCCTGCCGGTTACAAAAATGTTATTGGAGTCATGGCTTATGATAAAAACGGAAATCTGTCCGAATTTTCAAACTGGGACTATGAAAAGGGAAAAAACTGTGAGTATGAACTCATAGCTCCTGGTGAAAGTATTTACAGTACACTTCCCGACAACAGATATGCAGAATGGGGTGGTACTTCTGCAGCCGCACCGATAGTTTCTGCTGCCGCTGCACTTTTAAGGAGTAAGTTCAGTAATACTTCGGTATATCCGGCAGAGTATATTGCATCACAGCTTATCTCAGCATCGGATGATACAGTAAAATATACAGATTTTGAAAGAAAAGAGCATGCTTTTAAAAAGCTTAATATATTGGACAGTATGACAAAGGAACCAGTTCCGGAAATAGTTTTTAATGATATTGCGTCATATGATAATAAGTTTATTTCTGAAAAAAATAATGAAGATGGCCTGGCTCAGCCAAACGAAACACTGTATTTTGGAATGACAGTTCAGAACAGATGGGGAAATGCACAAAATGTTACTGTTTCTGCAAAGGCTTTAAATGCGGACGGAACTGAGAATACAGATATAACATTTATTAAAAATAAAATTGAGTTCGGAAATATGAAATCATTATCATATCTGAATAACGGAATGAAGTATGATGAAAAAGAGATTCTTCAGAATATTACCAATCCGATCAGTTATACAGTTAAAGACGGCATATCATGTGATAAGCGAATAGAATTTGTGTTTACAATAAATGCAGAATATGTGAGTACAAAAGGTGAAATGTTGACCTATTCTGATACATTTAGTTATTTTCAGAATTTTCAAAATGCAGTTATTGTTCCTTCAAGAATAAGTAAAGATATGGTATGGACGTCAGATAAAACATGGATCATAAAAGATAGAGTTACTATTGAAGAAAATGTTACAGTATTGGTTAAACCGGGAACACAAATACTTTTTAATGTTGAAGAACCCAAAGATGGTAAAGATTGTTATACTATTGGATCAATTATTAATCATGGAAAATTTATATGTAATGGTACGGAAGAAGAACCTGTAGAAATCTCAGGTATGCATTTATATAGGGAAGATTCTTCGATTATGGGCGAAATAAGTAATATACTTGATTATAATTATATAGGTTCTATTGAGTCTCCAGATCATGAAATTATTATAAAATCTGGTGAGAGTGCATTTAATTACACCAATATTTATTATGTTAAACTGCCAGGTGTTTCTAATGTTAATGTGAATCATTGCCGGATATATACAGAATTAGTGCAGCTTGATTGTGCTAAATCATCTTTGATTGTTATTTTTTATAATGAACAAATTCAAACATATTCTCCATCTAATCTGAAAAATTCAGATGATAGTATTATAGTAGGCAACTGTGAAACATATCAGGCCTCAAACTCTTTAAGTTTAAATAGGACCTGCTGGGATCAGTTCATATCACATGAGCCTTTGGAACTTATAGAACTCAGTACAGGAATGAATGAAAAAGCATTCATGACACCATGTGATGATCTGTCAAAACTATACCCGTTTATCAAAGAATTCTATATAACTGATTCCAGAAACAACAAATCAGATTTCATCAGTATAAATAAAGAAATGCAGGCACATGTAGTGTTTAACCGTAACATGAATACAGATATTTTGCCGATGATGTCATTTAGAAGTGATGACAGATCAGTAAATATACAGGGTGGATGGATTTCAGATACAGAATATGTAAGCAGTTTTTCTATTGATCCGACTTACCGTTCAAGTTCAAAGCTTTTATTCAGTGTAAAAAATGCTGAAGCTGCAGATGACAAAAGTTTGAAGATTTATGAATATGTGGATGATTTTTCTGTAAATATAGAATCGAACCTTGCACAGGCTATGCAGCTGAAAGGAACAGGTGAGAAAGGCTGTAATAGTATTTCCTGGATACAGGATGACTATAAAACGCTGGCAGGATATAATTTGTACCGTTCTGAGAATTATAAAAATGATAACGATGTCAGAAATCAGAATTTTACAAAACTCAACAATACAATAATCAGTCCTGACGAATGTTCATATATTGATGAAGATGTAATTGACGGACATGACTATTATTATTACTTTACAATTGTAGACACAGCATTTCAGGAGTCGGTTCCTTCAAACGTAATAAAATGCCGTCCAAAAGACAGAACCGAACCTGTTATCAAACCTGTTCCTGTTGAACAGATATTAACCGGAAGTCCGTATACATTGTCAGCCAATGTTACGGATAACAATGCCGTAAAGGAAGTAAAACTCTATTACAAAATAAACGATGAAGCTTCATGGCGAATAAAGGATATGAGAAACTCCTCAGGAAACAATTATCAATATGTTATCCCTGAATACGAACTTAAAGAAGGAAATCTAAAATACTATATCTATGCATCAGACGGGGTAAATCCTTCATATTCAGCTTCAGAAAAAACTCCTTATACAGTAAATATTGTATCTTCTGAAGCTCATAACTACACGAGCATGATTACAAAGGAAGCAACCTGTACAGAAGATGGAGAAATTCTTTTTTCATGTGATCACTGCGGAAACTCATATACTGAACTGGTCAAAGCATCCGGGCACAAATATGTTGAACAGGTTTCAGCTGCCACATGCTCTCTTGACGGAAAAAAAACATATGTATGTTCAGTCTGCGGAGATTCATATGAAGAAATGATTCCTGCTTCAGGACATGTTTATGAAGAAAAAGTTGTTGCCCCAACATGCAAAGACCTCGGATATACGGAACATATCTGCAAGTCATGCGGTGATTCCTACAGAGATACATTTACTCAGAAAAAAGAACATGAATATATTTCTGAGGTATTAATTCAGCCCGGATGTACAGCAGATGGTCTTGAAAAAATAACATGCAAAAACTGTGATGTCGGATATACTGAGATGATCCCTTCAGCCGGACACAAATATGAAGATACTGTAGTAAAACCGACAACAGAGGAAAAAGGTTACACTGAACACAAGTGTACAGTCTGCGGTGCTTCATATCGAGATACATATACAGACAGGCTGACAGAAGCAAAGCATGAGCATA
>JAZUJY010000143.1:0-24832 GCA_045643005.1 Oscillospiraceae bacterium
TTGTTTCCTTCACCTACCTGATAGCAGAATGCAATAACCTTTACGTCTTCATCAAGGTAAGTTCCGTCCATATAGAAATCATTGAACCAGTGAAGGATATCTTCAACATGCTCCTGATTTCCGGTCTCCTTGTATGCATCGCGGAACTCGTAATAACCCCAGCCTACTGTTGAAGCAGCATATGAACCAGGAAGTCCGAATTTTACATGGTCACCGGCATCATGCATACCGCCGCCGCAGTCAATAAATCCGTCTCCGTCAGGATCAAGGATATCCTTGTACTTATCGATAAACTCCTGGGAAAGATTTGTTCCGAACTTGGCATCGGCACCTTCGAGTGACATCGGCTTGAGAGGGATATTGTAGTCCTCAACATGGCAGTTGCCTCGCCATTCAAGTCTCTTGAGACCGGGATTTCCGTCTTCATCGATGTCATATCCGCACTTGTTTGCATCATAAAAATAGAGAACGTACTGAAGGCCCTTGGCAAAGTTTATTTCAACATCATCATAGCTGAAAGAACCTTTTTCAGGGAACACGATCTCGTCTGCCGTTATTTCCGGCGGTTTTTCACCGGCATCGGCAAATGCTGTAAAGCCGCACATAGCAGTATTGCCCAGAAGAGCAAGGCTAAGTGCAGAAGCAATAAAACCGTTAAATCTGTTTTTCTTCTTCATAATACACAACCTTTCAGTTTCTTGGAAAAACATACTTATAAAAAACTTCTGCATGCATTTTGAAATATCCGTCCCAAAAAATGCTGCTTCAAACCATAAACAAAGCACAGCAAAAATACATACCACATTGACGCAATTCAAAAATCACCTTAACTGCAAAACAGTTGTCATGATCGGATTTTTGCAGAAATGCAAAAGCTCTCTTTATAATTATACTACCTGCCAAAAATCATTTCAACAGTAATAAAAATCATCGGGGAAAAATTTTTCACGAAATTTTCAAATGCTTTTTATATATTCAACCTAAAATTTAATTAAAAATGTTCAAAAATTGCTCTTTAACAAAATATTTTATAATAATTATAGCCTTATAGTTATAACAAAATGAATAATATTCCATATAAAAAAAGGACAGAACCTCTGCCATTTTTAAGGCAAAATGTTCTGTCCGGATTTTTTTAACTCTGTGATATATTATTTTCTGTCAGCCATCTTTGTATATTCTTTGTGTTCAGCAACTGCCATATATGCAGGTCTGATGATCTTTCCTGCATTCAGAAGCTCTTCTATACGGTGAGCAGACCAGCCTGATATTCTTGCAATTGCAAAAATAGGTGTATACAGTTCTTCAGGAAGACCGAGCATCCTGTAGATAAGACCGCTGTAGAAATCAATATTTGCACTGACACCCTTGTAGATCTTTCTCTTTTCTCCTATAACCTGAGGAGCAAGACGTTCTACCATGGTATACAGCTCATATTCCTTTTCCATTCCCTTTTCAACTGAAAGATCCTTTACGAACTTTTTGAGAACACGGGCTCTCGGGTCTGAAATAGAATATACTGCATGTCCCATACCGTAAATAAGACCTGATTTGTCAAAGCCCTTTTTGTCAAGAAGATCTGCAAGATACTGTTTAACCTGTTCCTCATCCGTAAGGTCCTTTACAGTACTCATCATATCGTCAAACATCTCAACGACCTTTATGTTTGCACCGCCGTGCTTAGGTCCTTTCAGTGAACCAAGAGATGCAGCAACGGTCGAATATGTATCGGTTCCTGATGATGTAACAACATGAGTTGTAAATGTTGAGTTGTTTCCGCCGCCGTGCTCAGCATGAAGGACAAGAGCAAGATCAAGGATCTTTGCTTCAAGTGCAGAATACTTTGAATCATCTCTGAGCGTATAGAGAATATTTTCAGCTGTTGAAAGCTCCGGATGCGGCTTATGGATCACAAGACTGTTTCCGTTTTTATAATAATCATATGAACGGTACGCATACACCGAGATCACCGGGAGCAGTGATATCAGCTGAAGACACTGCCTTAAAACATTCGGAATTGATGTGTCCTCTGCAGCATCATCATATGAGTACATTGTCAAAACACTTCTTGCAAGAATATTCATCATGTTTCTGCTTGGAGACTTCATGATAATGTCTCTTACAAAATTTGTCGGCAGCGTTCTGAAATTTCCGAGAAGTTTCGAAAAACTGTCAAGCTCGTTTTTAGTCGGGAATTTTCCGAAAAGAAGCAGATATGTCGTTTCCTCAAATCCAAATCTGTTTTCGGATACAAATCCTTCAACAATATCCTCTATATCAACGCCTCTGTAATAAAGTTTTCCATCACAGGGGACCATTTCTCCGTTTACTTCCTTCTTTGAGCATACTTCACTTATATCCGTCAGTCCGGCAAGTACACCTTTTCCGTTAAGATCGCGAAGCCCTCTCTTTACGTCGTACTTTACATACAATTCAGGGTCGATATTATAGCTGCTGAAGCATTGTTCAGACAAAGCTGTAATCTCAGGTGTTAATTCAGAATAATTGTAACGTGACATATTACCACTTCCTTTTTTATTTATCTCATTTTTTTATTATAACATATATCGGTTTCACAACTCATTAACAAACTGTTAATTTTCGTAACCATTGATGCAAGGAAGTTCAGATCTATGAACAAATCATCCTGAAATACACTCCGAAATATCCGTCGCAGCCGGATCTAATAATATTCAAATTTTTCCGAGAAAAATTTTTTCTTCTCAAATCGCATAACTACGTCGTTCAGCTTAACTCACCAAAATTTTTTTGATTTTTTTTTAAAAAAGGGTTGACAACGCATTTCTTTTATGGTAGAATAATAGAGCCGAAAGGGAACGGACGTAAAAAATGAAACGTTTCTTTTGGTGAATATATCAAAAATGCGGGTGTAGTTCAGTGGTAGAATTCCAGCCTTCCAAGCTGGTTATGTGGGTTCGATTCCCATCACCCGCTTCAACAAAATTTTGTTGAGTTTAGAAACTCCTTCACGGGAGCTAATTTTTTGCATCTTTAACTCAGTTGGATAGAGTAACTGCCTTCTAAGCAGTAAGCCGCTGGTTCGAATCCAGCAAGGTGCATTTTATGGTGGGTATAGCGTAGTTGGTTAACGCGTCAGTTTGTGGCACTGAAGACCAAGGGTTCGAATCCCTTTATCCACCTTTTTTATGTTCGCCTCTGAGTTCATTACTTAGAGGCGTTATCGTTTTATTTTCTATTTTAAGATACCTATCTTTTTATCATTCTTTTACAGTAAAACGGATATCGGTTATATTACCGGTATCCGTTTTATTTTTTATTTTGAATATTCTGAAAGATCCTTTTCCTTGATCATTCTTCCCTCTCTGAGAAGTTCAGTCAGCGTATCTGCATCAGACTCAGAAAGTGCCTTTCTGTATTTACCAAGATTCTCAAGAAGAGTATCCAGCTCAAAAAGAAGAGCTTCCCTGTTCTGCATGAAGAGATCGGTCCACATGTTTTCATTAAGAGTTGCTATTCTTGTCATATCCTGAAAGCTTCCGGCTGTAAATCCTGATTCTTTCTGTATCGAAGGACTTTTTACATACGCACTTGACACAACATGAGCAAGCTGTGACGTGTACGCTATGGTTCTGTCATGAGCTTCCGGCGTCGATTCGACTATCTTTTTGAAGCCTGCTGCTTTTGCAAGTGTTTTTACTGTTTCAAGTGCTTCTTTGTCTGTGTTTTCTGTAGGAGTAATGATGAAGCTTCTGTTGTCGTACAGATTTTCAAGTGCATACTTGTAGCCGCCGAATTCACGTCCTGCCATCGGATGTGTTCCGACATATCTGAGTCCGTTTTTCAAAGCATGTGCTTCCATTGATCCGGAAACAATATTTTTTACACCACAGACATCGGCGATTATTGTTCCCTTTTTAAATCTGTGAGCGTTTTCCTCAAAAAAATCCATCGCTGTTTTAGGAGGAAGACATATCAGAACAAAGTCTGCTTTTCCAAAATTATCAGGTGAAAGTGCACCTTTTATTGCACGATCGTGAACAGCCATTTCGACCGGTTTTTCATTTATATCATATCCAAAAATACTGTTTTCCGTTCTGCTGCTTAATGCCTTACAAAATGATCCGCCTATAAGTCCGAGTCCTACTACCAAAATATTCATTATTTATCATTTCCTTTTAAAAATACTTTATCGCTTTTATGCTTTTATGTTTTAATGCTTTTATGTTTTAAAGCTTTTATGTATTAAAGTATACCACGATTTTTCGGCTTTGTCAAGTGATAAATGCCAAAAACAAAAAATCGACAGAAACCAGGACCGGCTGCACCCGCGAAATGGCGAACGCAGGCACAGCCGTCTGTCAATTTATTTAAGGAGGTTAATGTCTTAGTTCCTTTGACGTTCCTATCAGTGAAGAAACATCAAGGTCTTTTGCATACCCGAAATCTACAATATATGATTTTTTCTCGTTTCGTCTCTTTATGTGATAGTCTATCACAACCAGATACAAAACATCATCCTTGTAAACACAGGCATACAGAAGCCGAAGCTGTGCATTATCCCTTCCGTGGAATTTAAAGGTATACGCATCACCATGCTTGTCATACTTTACATTGTCATCATTTAGTATCTTATCAAAACTGATTCCCTGTTCTTCGTATTGAAGTATTCTGCTTTTCAGCTTATCCAGTGCTTTAAGTATCAATTCATGTATTTCAGCACTTGACCCGATATCCTTTCGGCACGCATCAAGATACTTTACATCTGAACAGCTCATTGTGACCACCCCTTCTGGAAGTACAATGACAGCACAGTTATTTGTTACCTTTTCTATATTATAGCATATTTAACACACTTTAGTCTATTCATTTTATACACAATAAACAAATAACTTGAATAGTTAATATGCTAATCTGATATTTTTACATTTTTTCCATTTTTCATCCATTTTAAAAAAGCTTCATTTGCAGCCCGAGGTGTCCGGATCTGTGGAGTTTTAAGGCAAAAAAAATCTGCCGTAAACGACAGATAAATTAGAGAATATTATTAAATAATAAAATAAATAATTGCAATATGTACTCATTTTCCAAGGAAAGTATCTCTATAAACAAGTACACTCATATAATAGCACATTTTCAACATTATGTCAAATCGGTTTTGAAGAACGTTTAATTCTGCAAAACACACATAATATACATTTATCTGCCGTGAATCGTCTCTGTCTTTGTTTTTTCTTTCTTTCTGATCATTCGGTTATACTTTCTAACAAGAACAAAAGAAATCCGTCTGCGAGGAAATTCCTTTATTTTGTATTTTCTGAACGAAATGATATTGCATGTCATTATTATCAGTTCGGTAAATCCTGCATAATTTCCGATACTCATATCAAGAACAAACATACAGCAGCAGATCACAATATCTGCGATTCTCATTTTCTGTGGATCAAACCACCAGTTTGACGTAACAGACAGCATTGCTACTGCAGTACAAAGAACAGATGATACACCATCAAACGAAAACAGCAGAATAATAAAATAAACTGTCATATATGCAAAATACAGCCATTTTAAAGTCATTTCTCTGCGTTCTCTGACGTTTGCTGCGATCAATACCGTTAAACCGACCATTTCAGAAAAAATACCTGTCTTTTCTGAAAAAAAGAAAAACATAAGTATTGTAAGGATCTTTGCAATAAGATCCAGTGTCAGAATAGCCTTTTTGCTCTTCTGAAATCTGCTTATACAGTAAATTATGCAGACTGATACTGTACTTGCAGTCCCCATTATTAAATTATTATCCATCCCTAATACCTGTTAAAATAATATTTTATTTTCCCTTTCCCAAAAATGTTCCACAAAAAATGAATTTAATGCCAGAATGGATTTTATTATATCATCATTCTCTTTAAATAACCATATTTTTGCACTATTCGCCTGCATTCTGCATTTTTCGCCTGTATAACCGGATAAATATCCGGTTATTCTCCCCGGCAGTACAGAAACAGGTATTTTATTTATTAATTTCTATATGTAAATCTTTTTATTAGTTTATCAGTTACAGAGCTGAAGTGCCATTTTCTGTGTCTGTATTTTTTTATCAGAAAAATCGCTGACACTGCAATAATATATACTGAAAAACAAATAATAAATATCATGACAGTTTTAAGCCTGTTCTCAGTTATCCTTGCTGCGTTTTCCCAGTAAGGATAAGCTATCGGACGTGTTGCAACTGTTGAGCTGCTGCTTAAATACAGCTGCTTGACAGTATTTACAAAAGAATATCTTTCTGTGTTGTTTACTATCTCACAGACCATATTTTCCTTCGCTGCAGCAAGATCCTCATCAGACTGGGACATTACATCAACACCATAGTAACTCATAACGAGATTTTCGGCATATCCTTTTACCTGTGAAGGCATTGTGACCTCATAGCAGTTCAGCGTATCATCAAGCTGAAGTTCAGACAGCATATTATAATAAATATATACTGCCGGCTCTTTCGGATAAACCATACTGATGTTTTTCCCTTTTTCTCTTTTTACTACGCCCTGAACAACAAATTCTCTACCATTAAGATAGAATGTCATTCCTGTCACATCACACGAGCTGTACAACGCCCATGCTGCATCCTCATCAAGAACGGCCTGATTATCTCTGAGTGCAGAATCATAAAGATAATTTCCGCTAAGCAGTTCAAGAGGATGAAAATCAAAAAAATTTCCTCCGACACCTGTTACACTGACAGTTGCAGTTTCTTTTGAGTCTGTATTTTTCTGAACCGATGCCTTTGAAGAAACTGATGAATATGCATCATTCCATATCCTTGCATCTTTACTTTCAGCCTTAAAGTTTTTTGTAAGTGCTGAATCTATATGACTTTCAAGCATAGGTATCCCGCTGCTGTCAGTTTTATCAAAACCCTCCGGATAGAAAACTGATATCTGCGAATACTTCACCTTTCCGGATGACCATCTCTCAGCCATATTCTGAGAGATCTGACCTTTGCTTATAATACTGTACACAAGCAAAAGAAGAAAGAGAATAATCCACGCAGCAAAATACATCAAAAGCTTTTTCTTCTTTTTTGTCATGCGGTTACCCCTCTGCAATTCTGACCTGGGAGCCTGTTGTAAACGGTTTTGAAGAAGCTGTGATAATATAGTCGGCATCCTCTCCGAAATCACCTGAAACAGCGCACTGTGAATCATCCTCAGCCAGTACCTTCACAGCAATTTTCTTTGCAATATATCTGTTTCCTATAGGGGTATTTTTAGATCTTACTGCATAGACAAATTTTCCTGAGGAATCTTCCTTGACTGCATTTTTCGGTATAACATTATCATATCTTTGTGACTCTTCACTAAGCATTATTACAATGTTTGCACCGGCTTCAATATCTCCGGTTATATCAAATTCAAGATCCGAAGATTTGCTGTCCTGTTTGTTTTTTGTGATTTTTTCAAGCTTGACTTTTGTATCGTCATAGTCCTTTACTGAATAAGTCTTTCCAACACTTAGTGCGCGGGCTACGTCATTTTTTACGGTTGCCTTTGCTGTAAATCCGCTCTCTTCCATACATATGGAAATCATAGGCTCTCCCTTGGCAACTGAAGAGCCGGAAAGTGCCATGATCTCACCGACTATACCGTCCACAGGAGATGTTATCTCAGTCTGACTGCTGCTTTCAACAAGCTTTGCATACTTTGCTTCATCTTCTTCGATTTTTTTGTTTTCTGCATCAAGATCAAGATTCATTTTTGAGTTTTCAACAGAATCGTTCTTTATCTGAGTTTCAAGGGCATGAACTGCAGCATCAAGAGCATACTGCGCTTCTGCAACGTTTTTATTAAGTGTTTCCGGATCTGCAGCTTCTGAACCGGGGCCTGTCATATTCAGCTCTTCGATTTCAGCAGATATTGATGCAGCCTCTGCAGTCAGCTGATTTTTCAGTGCTGACAGCTTTGTTTCTGCTGAACTTTTTGATTTGTATGCAGCTTCTTTCTGAGCAAGTAAGGTTTTTGTTTCATTTATTTTCTCTTTTACTGAATCGATCGAATTAAAATCATCTGTAGCATAATTGACTTTTGTCTGTGCATCTTCGATCTGTCTCTTGTCAGCTTTATCCTCCTTGAGACGTTCCAGTTCAGTTTTAAGATTTTCAAGTTCTCTCTTTGCTGCTGTCCAGGACTGATCTCCGGGATAGTTTTTATTAAGATCTTCAAGTGTACTGAGAGTATTTTCATATTCTTCCTTTGCTTTAAGGTATTCTGTCAGTTCGTTCTGACCTATTATATTTTTGGATGAATCGCTAAGCTCAGTATAAAGACCTGATTCAAGAGAATTTAAGTCTTTTTCAATTTCACTCTGTCTTTTTTTCAGTTCACCAAGCTTCTGTGAATCTGCCGATGATGCACCGGGATTATAATTATTTCTGGCTGCGATCGCATTGTTTAAGTCATCTCTTGCCCTGCTGACTGCCTGATTCAGATCAAAATAATCTTCACCTACTATCATCAGATTTTTTGCATGTTCAAGCTTTGCAGCATCTATCGATTCTCTGAGCATAACGGCTTCTTCAGATTCTTCTGCACTTTTCAGATAGAAAATGATCTGACCCTCTTTTACCTTCTGACCGGTCTTTACTGCTGTTCTTTTTATTTCTGCGTTATTTTCAGCCAGAACAGTATAATCCTGATTGGACTCAGCCATTGCAGATACCTCAGATGCTTTTGCGACCACACCGCCTGAGATTCTTGAAACCGACACCTGCGGCAGAGAATAATTCATTATCGTATTTGAAAAAAATGTTAGAACAAGCAGTACCAGGAGAAAAATGATAATTATATTTTTGATCCTGTCCTTTTTCTTTTGTTTTTTTACTGACATGTATTCGCTATTATCCATTTGCTAAACTCCTTTTTATTTTTATCCTTTACTTCCTGACGAATATGTGATCCCCTCTGCAAGATAATCCTCCCCGTAGAAAAACAGCAGAAGAGCCGGGATCATATAAATTACTGCCATGGCAAATGCAAGACCTATATCATCCGAATTGATCTTTGACAAAAAGACTGACAGAGGATGATATGCCTCATTTTCGAGCATGATAACCGGCTGTTCAACCATGTTCCAGTAATCGATAAACAAAAGCATCAATACTGAAAAAATCGAACTTTTGCAAAGAGGAACGCTTATCATGGTAAATATTTTAAATTCGTTTGCACCGTCAAGTCTTGCCGCCTCCTTATATGAAACCGGGATCCTCTGCATGGCCTTTGTAAAAAGAAAGACACTGAACGGAGAAAAAATACCCGGAAGAATAACTGCAAGACGTGTATTCAGAAGTCCAAGTTTATCTGCCACCAGATAGTTAGGAACAAGTGTTACCTGATACGGCATAAGCATAAGAATGATATATGCAAAAAACACGATCCCTTTGAATTTGCTCTTTTTCCCGGAGAAGCTGTATGCCGCCAGAAGCGATACTATCAGCTGAAACAATACTATAGGAACTACCAGTATTACAGAATTCCAGAACTTCATCAGATAATCCGGTTCCTTAAAAAGAACTGAAATATACTGACTGAAGGAAACCTTGTCAGGAATAAGTTTAAGGTTTAGTTTATCTGAAATATATGTTTTCTCTTTTGCCGAGTCAAAGTTCTGTATCATGACACCGTAGTTCGCATTTATTTCTTCCTTCGTCATAAATGAATTTACGATCGTCACAACTGTCGGAAACAAAAATACCAGAGCACAGATAAGAGCATATACCGTAAGAAATCCGATACCTATCTTTCTTCTTATATTTTTTGCTTTCAGTTTCTTTTTAGCCTCAGCGTTTGTTACAGCACTCATCATTCCACATCCTTTCCGAAGAAATGCTCAGCGATCAGAAGAATGCCTATTATCACGATCATAACCAGTGACATAATGATCGCAGCTGTGGAAAGCTTCTGATATTCGAGAAGATTAAAGGTGTTGTTCATAAAATGCTGAAGCATGTACATGGATTCATCAGGATAGCTGCCTGTGAGAAGATATACTTCACGGAATATTTTGAATGAATTAATAATTGACAGTATTGTAACAAATATTATTGTAGGTGAAAGATATCTCAGCTTGATATGAAAGAATTTATAAAACGGACCTGCACCTTCTATTGTTGCAACCTCCATTACATCCTTCGGCACAGCTGCCATTCCTGCAATAAACAGAACCATGTTGTACCCGAGATTTTTCCAGAGAAAAATCAGTATAAGAACGATCATGCCTTTCGGTGAATTCAGCCAGTCAACAGAATCTGCGCCAAATTTTTCAAGCATCTGATTGACTGTTCCAAGCTTGTGAAAAAGCACCTGAAAAACAAGAACCACTGATGCAGTCGGCACCATAAGAGGACACAGAAACGACGCCCGTATCTGACTTTTGAAAGGTATCTTTGCATCAACAACTAATGCAAGCAGAAGTGACAGAATCACGGCAAGCGGAACAGCTATCCCCGAAAAAATCACTGTGTTCTTTGCTGCAAGTTTAAAAGCCCCGTTTTTAACAAGTGCTGAATAGTTATCCATCCCTACAAACTGTGTATTTATCGGATTATCAATAACCGAGTAGTATATGACTACTAAAAAAGGAAGTATGAAGAAAATCATAACTCCTAAAAAACTCGGACTCAAAAACAACGCCGACGAAATACTCTGTTTAAATTTTCCCTTTTTGTGCTTTACATCAAGGGCGCTTTTTTTCATTTAATTTCCTCCGTTTCTTTTTTATTGACAGTTTTATTGAAAAATATTTTCTGTCTTTCTGTTTTTAATGACAACTTTAGTGTCAAAACATGACGCTGTGTTTCATTCTTTTATATTATAGCATATTCTTTTAATAAATAAAAGTGACTTACAGGCTTTATTTTTTTAATTATACTGTTTTTTCATATTGAATCAGAATAAAGAAAATAGTATAATTACTGTAGCCGATACCGATCAAAGGATGTGAAAAAATGACTGAAGAAAACAGGCAGCTTTATTTTGACTGGAATCCGTGGCACGGATGCACAAAAATAAGCGAAGGCTGCAGACACTGCTATGTTTACAGACAGGACGAACAATATGGGAGCAGCATAGGCAGCAGTACCTGCAGAAAAACTGCAAACTTTGATCTTCCCATAAAGAAAAACCGAAGAGGCGAATATAAAATACCATCCGGAAGAGTAATTATGACATGCTTTACGTCTGATTTTCTTCTGAAGGATGCAGACTGCTGGCGTCAGGAATGCTGGAAAATGATTAAGAAAAGAAGTGACTGCTACTTTTACTTTTTCACCAAAAGAATAGACCGTCTGGAAGAAATACTGCCTGATGACTGGGGAGACGGCTATGACAACGTTCTGATAGGCTGTACCGTGGAAAATCAGGACAGAGCCGATTTCAGACTTCCCATATTCAAAAAGCTGCCGGTAAAGCACCGCTCAATAATCGCTGCCCCGCTGCTTGAACATATCGACATCTCAGAATATCTTGATGACGATATCGAAGAGGTATCAGCAGGCGGAGAATCCGGATTTGATGCACGTCCGTGCAATTATGACTGGATACTTGACCTTAGAAGGCAATGCATTGAAAAAAACGTCCCGTTCACCTTTCATCAGACCGGTGCGTTTTTTATCAAAGACGGAAAAGCATACCGTATAAAACGAGCCTTGCAGCGTCCGCAGGCAAAAAAAGCAGGGATAGATTTCAGAATAGGAAAGGATCTTATACCGGAAACTGCTGTTTTTTCAGATGATGACGGCGATAACGACGGACAGCTGATGTTCGATATCGACTGATATAACAAACACTGATCTGAATTTATAAATTTTACATATACATACCAAATACATTAAAAATAACGGGATGCATTCTTCAAAGGCAATGCATCCCGTTTTATTTTTTATTCGTTTTCTGTTGTTACAGAAAGTTCATTTTCATTTACTTTAATAATGATCTTAGCAATAGTCCTTTCAGGATTTTCTATGATCACATTTGCTATCTTGTCTTCAATATCTGTACGAATAACTCTTCTGATATCTCTTGCACCGTATTTTTTGTCAAATGATTTTTCTGCAATGGACTTAAGAACTTCATCATCATATTCGAGAGTAATATTCTTTTCTGAGAGAGGCTCTTTCATTTCATCAAGCATAAGTCCTGCTATCTTTGCATAGGATTCCTTTGAAAGCGGATCAAATACTACGATCTCATCGATTCGGCTGATAAATTCAGGTCTTAAGAAATCTCTGAGTCCCTTCATTGCCTTATCCTTTGAAACCTCTTCTGCAGTCTTGTTAAATCCGACTCCCATTGACTTGTCAGTTGAACCTGCATTTGATGTCATGATTATGATCGTGTTTTCGAAATTGACGTTTCTTCCCTGTGAATCATCTATTCTTCCTTCGTCAAGGATCTGAAGAAGAATATTCATAACATCAGGATGAGCTTTTTCTATTTCATCAAAAAGAATTACCGAATATGGTTTTCTTCTTACTTTTTCTGTAAGCTGTCCTGCTTCATCATATCCGACATATCCCGGAGGAGAACCAATAAGCTTGGATACCGCATGTTTCTCCATGTATTCTGTCATATCAAGCTTTATAAGAGGCTCAGTTGAATCGAACAGCTCTCTTGCAAGAACCTTGGCAAGTTCAGTTTTTCCGACACCTGTTGGTCCTACAAATACAAATGATGCAGGTCTGCGGCGCTTTGAAAGCTGAACTCTTGTTCTCTTGATGGATTTTGCAAGGGTGCTGACTGCTTCATCCTGTCCGATAACGCTCTTTTTAAGAGTATCTTCAAGTGAAGCAATTTTTGAATACTCGGTCTGAGCGATCTTGTTTGCAGGAATTCCTGTCCAGAGTTCAATTACTCTTGCAAGATCATCCTCTGTGACCTGAACATTTTCTATTACATCCTTCATGGATTCGATTTGTTCTTTCTTGCGAAGAATACTGGTCTTTGTTGCAGCGATCTCCTGATAGTCAGGTTCTTCCGCATCCTCAGCATGCTTGTCCTCAAGCTCTTTAACCTCAGCCATAAGCTTGTCATAAGCTTCCAGCTCCTTGCTGTCTATGGCTCTGCATGCACAGCTTTCGTCAAGAAGGTCAATTGCTTTGTCAGGCAAAAATCTGTCGTTGATATATCTTTCAGAAAGAACGGCACATGATTTTAAAAGTCCGTCGCTTATCTTTACTCTGTGATATTCCTCATAATATTTCTTTATTCCCTTAAGAATATCAAATGTTTCATCAATAGTAGGTTCAACTACTGTTACAGGCTGAAAACGTCTTTCAAGAGCACTGTCTTTTTCAATATATTTTCTGTATTCTTTAAAGGTCGTTGCACCTATGACCTGAACCTCTCCTCTTGAGAGAGCAGGCTTAAGAATGTTTGCGGCATTCATGGAACCTTCAGAATCACCTGTTCCGACAAGATTATGGACCTCATCTATAAACAAAATAATATTTTTTTCCTGTTTGACTTCATCAACAAGTCCCTTTACACGGCTCTCAAACTGTCCTCTGAACTGTGTTCCTGCAACGCGAGCAGTAAGATCGAGAAGATAAACTTTTTTGTCTCTGAGGTTGAACGGAACATCGCCCTTTAAAATTCTCTGGGCAATACCCTCGGCGATAGCGGTTTTTCCGACACCCGGTTCACCGATAAGACACGGATTGTTTTTGGTCCTTCTTGAAAGGATCTGAACAACTCTTGAGATCTCCTTGTCTCTTCCCATTATATTGTCTATAGAACCTTCAGCAGCCTTCTGGCTCAGATTTGTACAGTAATTTTCAAGAAATTTAAGTTTCTTATCCTTTTTCTTTGTATCGTTTGTTTTTTTCTTTGAATCAAATTTTTCAAAACTTCCGCTGAAAAACGAACTGAAATTGCTGTCCTTTGAATCATCTTTTTTCTGATCACCGGATCCGTTGATCATTTCCTGAATGAAAGGCGGTAAAAGAGCAGAACCACCCGGTTCAAACGCATCTCCGTCAACAAGCTCCATCATCTGATCTGAGATCTGTTCGATGTCGTCATCAGATATTCCGAGCTGATCCATATAATCCTTTACCTGAGGTATTTTAAGTTCCTTAGCACAAAGCATACACAGGCCTTCATTTTTTCTTTCTTCTCCCTGCATTATAAAAACTACAGCCGGTCTTTTTTTACATCTACTGCATAAAATCATAGTTACCTCCATTGTTTCGAAATGATGCAAAAAACGCAAAACTCATTTCTTTTTCTTTCTTTATTTGAATAAATTAAAAATTGTCTCGTCAAGATTATAAATATATTTATAAGCAAATGATTCCTTTATAAGATCATTTATTCCTGTCTGATCAATAAATCCTGCCTGAACGATACATTTGAAAATACATGTATATAATACAACAAACAATGCACCGCTTAAAATTCCAAATATTGCTCCGCCGAATCCGTCACCGAAGCCCATTGCAAAATAGTCCTTGTTTTTCATGAAAAGTAATGCAACCAGTTTTACAATTACAAGGATAATAATTGCAGATACAGTAAACAATGCCATAATAATATATTTCTTCATTGATGAATTAACATAATTTTCTGATATCAGCTTTGCTGCCTCATTTGAATTTGTTTTCATTTTGCAAATAAGACTGAACATTTCTTTTTTATTGTTTACCGGATCAAGTCCCTCAAAAAACTTACCGTCACATGCAGGAATATTCTCATTGAGTTCCTTCACAAATGAATCCGTAAATATAGTGTAGAGTCCTTTGCAGACATCCTCACTGCTTTTTTCAACTCCGTCCTTCTTCATACAGGAAGCAATTACTGTATCCATATTTTCCTCTGACTCAAGTATTTTCGCCAGATCGCCTGCTTTTAAAGAAGATCCCATAGTCTGATCCTGATATACTTTTTTCAAAGCGCCTTCAATATCAAAAGATGTAATTGTTTCGTTGATTCCTGAAGTGACCGGATCTTTAATATAGTCATTGTAGATCATATCACCGAGAAAAAATGCTATGCAAAAAGCGCCTGCAAAACATACAACATCAAGAATAAAATTGATCAAAGCTTTTTTAGTTCCTTTTCTTGCTGCAAAAATCAAAAACAAAATAATCACCAGAGCAGCTGCACCATCAAAAATATATCCCATAACCAAACACTCCTTTTTATTTAATAATAAATTCGATCCTGTTGATCTCATTGTATCCGAAAAGCATTATGTAGTCCCCGACCTTATAAAAATCGTTATAAGGTTCCTTTATTTCAACTCTCTTTAATAATGTACCGTTGTAACTGTAAGCTTCTATGTCATTTTCTGTCATAACGTAGACCGCATCATCCTCAGCAAAGATACTCTTTACAGTTTTGGTAAGCATTATATCTTTTTCTTTTTGCCAGTCTTCAAGCATGGCAAGCGTTGTTTTTCTTCGTTCTTTGCTTTCAAATATCAACGCGGCTTTTTTTCCTTTGAACGCTGCATCTATAAGATTTCCTTTATAAGGCAGGTTTTTCACCTGTCCGTTTTTATCAAAGTAATCACATTCAGTATCACCGAAAATAAAGACACCGTCATCATCAGTGATATAAGAGGAAATACAGCATGTCTGAAGATTTTCTGACTCCCACTTTATATCCTTTGAATTAAAGTCAACTGAAACCGCCTTTGATACTATTTTACCCTTAACAGCGTCAATTGTAATAAGATAACATCCGTTGCTTTCACGATTAAAAACAACATCCATTATTCGCTGACTGCATCCTCTGAAATATATCTCCTCCCCGTCTTTATCAAAAATATGCAATTCACAAACATATTTTTCCGAAACAGAAACAACTGCAACCATTCCGTTTTCACTCATGAATGCCATTGTAATGAATCCGTCACTGAATCTGTGCTGATAAATGCTTTTCTTTATTCCTTCGACTCTGAAGCTCGTTCCGCCCTGTTCGTATATCAAAGCACGGTTTCCGGCCTGCTTTAATATTGCATTTGTATATGTATGCGGTCTGTTTTCTATTCTTTCTCCATCCTCGGAATAAATATAAAACCATGAATCACTTAACAGCGCAAATCCATCGCCCATACGGCAGGTCTGATAGCTCATTCCATTTGTGATCTGAAGCGGAAAATTACCGTCCGTGACCTCATCACCGTTAAAAATACCTTCAACAGCTCCTTTAGGCAGCCAACGATCCTTTGTAACATACAATCCCAGAAAAATAACAAGAACAAACATAAACATTGTAAATTTGAGCATGTTTCTTTTTTGTGAGTCCTTTTTTATTTTTTCTGAAAAATCATTTATATTTTCTTCATCCATGTACCAAATGACCACCTTTTCTCAGTAAAAAACCCTGTTCAGATAAAGGCCGTGAGGCATCGCTGTTTTACCGGCCAGTTCTCTGTCACCGGCAAGGAGAATTTTCGGAATATCATCTGCCGATATTCTTCCTTCGTTTACATACAGCAGCGTGCCGATAATTATCCTAACCATATTATACAAAAATCCATCGCCTTTTACAAGTACTTTTACAAGATCTCCTGATTTTTCTATATTAATATAATAAATAGTTCTTACAGTATCCGTTTTATCGGTATGAGTAGAACAAAAGCTTTTGAAATCATGTCTTCCTACCAGATATGATGCCGCTTTCTGCATAAGCTCAATATCGATTTTTCTACGGTAAAGAAGTTCAAGATCTTCAGCAAAAGGGTTTTTGCTCTCACTGTTGTGAATAAGATACATGTACTCTTTTCCCCTGCATGAATATCTTGCGTGAAAATCCTCCGGTACATCCTCACATGATAATATGGAAATATCCTCCGGAAGATATCCGTTCATTCCGCGAATAAAATTCTTTTCAGGAAGCTCTCGCTCCGTCTGAAAAGAAAAGCAGAATTCCTTTGCATGAACACCTGTGTCAGTCCTGGAACATCCGGAAATAACAGTTGGTGTATTTAACAGCTTTGACAATGCACCTTCAACGACCTCCTGGACCGTAACGGCATTTTCCTGCCGCTGAAATCCATGATATGCCGTTCCGCGATATGCCATCAGCACTTTAACATTTCTCAAAATTAGTTTCCTCTGATCATTTTTTCTTTTTTGCTTCACTCAGGATACTTATCATGGAATCAAGATCCTGAGACGTGGTTTCTTTTTTATTGTCTCTGTTGGTTTTTAACATATTCATAACTATTTCAAGAGCTGCTTCCTTTTCAATTTCAGATTTTCCTGCTTTTTCTTTATCAGCAGTATCCTCTGATCTCTCAGGCTCTTCTTTGACAGCTGCCGGTTCTGTTTCCTGATTATTTTCAGAAATATCCGGTGTCATTTCTTTATTTTCACTCTTCAAAGCATTCTCTTTTTCAGATGCATTCTTCTTTTTCTGTTCATCTACGGATCTTACTATTTCCTTAAAAAAAAGATCCTGCGCATCATCCATGTATTTTTGTTCGTTTAATTTTTTTATGATATCAAAGACAGCTATTACCGGAGGAATAAAACATATTATTGTTATGATAATTATCAACCCATTCATAAAGCTTCCTCATTTCATTAAAATATTCAGCACAATTACTCCTGCCAGAACCATTAAAGATACTATTACCGCTGCTATATCTATCGGCTTGACCGAGGTCTTTTTCAACCTTGTACGACCTTCTCCTCCTCGATAGCATCTGCATTCCATTGCAAGTGCAAGTTCTTCGGCCCTTCTGAATGACGATACGAACAGAGGAATGATCACCGGAACCACAGCCCTGGCTCTTTCCACAAGGGGTCCGTTCTCAAAATCCGCTCCTCTTGCTTTCTGAGCAGATATGATTTTATCTGTCTCTTCAATGAGCGTTGGAACAAATCTCAGCGCTATGGTCATCATCATAGCAAGCTCATGGACCGGAAATTTAAATTTTTTCAAAGGAGACATAAGCTTTTCTGACGCATTTGTCAACTCTATCGGTGATGTGGTATACGTAAGGATCGAAGAACCTGTGATAAGAGAAATGACCCTGACAAGCATAAAAACAGCATTTTTCAGTCCGTCATCGGTTATTTCCAGAAACCACAGTCTGAAGATCACTTCTCCGTCAAAAAAGAAAACATTCAATATTGCAGTTATAACAAGTACCGGAACTACCGGCTTAAAGCTTTTTATCATAAGCTTCGGGCTCAGCTTTGTAAGCGCGTAGGATACAACAAGAAATACTACACACAGCAGCATTGAAAATGCTGTATCCGCTGCAAATATCATAACTATAAATACAATAGTCAGTATTATCTTCACTGCAGCATCAAGTCTGTGAACAAGGCTGTTTCCGGGAAAGTACTGCCCGATCGTAATATCCTTCAGCATATTCCGGCACCGCCTTTTTTATTCAGCATTTCCAGTATTTTTTCCTTTGCATATTTTACTGTATATATATCATCATCTGTATTGATGCCTTTCTCTTTAAGCCTTTCAAACACTCTGGTTATCTGAGGAACATCGAGTCCCATTCCGGATATTTCGCTGCTCTTTGAAAAAACGTTTCTTGTAGTGTCATGACAAAAAACCTCAGCTTTGTTCATAACGATGATTTTTTCGGCATATTTCGCCATATCCTCCATGCTGTGGGATACTATCAGTACCGTACATCCTGTTCTCCGGCTGTAGGATCTGACTGTCTCAAAAATATCATCTCTGCCTTTCGGATCAAGCCCTGCGGCTGGTTCATCAAGAATGAGTACTTCCGGCTGCATCGCCATTACTCCTGCAATAGCAGCTCTTCTTTTCTGTCCTCCTGACAGTTCAAACGGCGAACGGTTCAGAAGTGCCCTGTCAAATCCGATAAGATCAGCTGCTTCAAGGACCCTTTTCTTTATTTCATCCATAGAAAGCTTCATATTAAAAGGACCGTAAGCAATGTCACGAAATACGGTTTCCTCAAACATCTGATACTCGGGGTACTGAAAAACAAGACCCACCTTGAAACGAAGACCCTTCATGATCTTTTTGCCTTCCCAGATATCCTTTCCGTTAAAAAACACTTTTCCGGAAGTCGGTTTGAGAAGTCCGTTAAAATGCTGAACAAGCGTTGATTTTCCGGAGCCTGTATGACCAATTATACCGGTGATCTCACCTTTTTCTATTTCAATTGAAACATCTCTGACAGCAGTCTTTTCAAACGGAGTGCCTTCTCCGTAAACATATGTCAGTCCCTCAGTTTTCAAAACAGCCACATTTAATCTTCCTTTAACAGTTTCATAAGAGCTTCAACGCACTCGTCTTCGGTGATCACCTTTGATCCTGTATCGAACCCTTCCTTTGAAAGTTCATACATCAGTTCCGTCACCTGAGGAACGTCAAGTCCTGCTTTCTTTAAAGTTTCTACATTGGAAAAAACATCATGCGGTTCTCCGTCAAGTATTATTTTCCCATCATCTATTACAACCACACGGTCAGCCTGAACGGCTTCCTCCATGTAATGAGTTATCAGTATTATTGTAATGCCGAATTCGCTGTTGAGCATCCGGATTATATCCATAACATCGTGTCTGCCCGCAGGATCAAGCATGGCAGTCGGTTCATCAAGTATAAGGCATTCCGGTCTCATTGCTATAATTCCGGCTATGGCGGTTCTCTGCTTCTGTCCGCCTGAAAGCATTCCCGGAGAATGATTTCGGTACTCATACATCCCGACAGCCTTAAGTGCTTCATCCACCCTTTTTTTCATTTCCTCAGGATCTATGCCGAGATTTTCAAGACCAAAAGCTACATCCTCTTCAACAACGGCAGCAACTATCTGATTGTCAGGATTCTGGAATACCATTCCGACATGCTGTCTGATATCAAAGATCCTGCTTTCATCGGAAGTATCTATTCCTGCAGACAATACCTTTCCCTCTTTAGGAATCAGTATTGCATTTGTATGTCTTGCAAGAGTGGACTTTCCGGAACCGTTTCTTCCAAGAACTGCGGTAAAGCTTCCTTTTTTAAAACCGGTACTGATATTTTTCAGAACATCAACAGATACTGTTTTTTCATTTTCCATCATATCATATGAAAATCTAACATTTTCAAATCGGATCACACTGTCCTGCTCCAAAAAATCTCACATCCATTCAAATATTTATTTTTTCTGCCAGATCGCAGTCGATCCGCATGGAAGCGGCATTCCGCTGCTTCTGACCGGAAGTCCTATTTCATCTGAGGAAACAGAACCGCCAAATTTTTTTACAAGAACGCTGTCAAGAATATATGCCATTACAGCCGGTGAAAGACCTGTCGTATAGCTGTTTAAAAGGAAAAACAGCGGTTCATCACTAAGCACCTGTGAACACAGCTCAACAAGATCATATATACTGTCCTCAAGCTTCCATATTTCTCCGCCTGTTCCTCTTCCGTAGGACGGCGGATCCATAACAATACCGTCATATTTTCTGCCGCGTCTTATCTCACGCTGAACAAATTTTTCACAGTCATCAACAAGCCATCTTATCGGCTTGTCCTCCAGTCCGGAAAGCTGAGCGTTTTCCCTCGCCCAGGCAACCATTCCCTTTGATGCATCAACATGGCACACACTTGCTCCGGCTTCGGCACAGGCAAGTGTTGCACCTCCCGTATATGCAAAAAGATTCAGAACACTGACTTCTTTACCTGCATTTTTTATTTTATTCTGCATGAAATCCCAGTTTACAGCCTGTTCAGGAAACAGACCGGTATGCTTGAAGCCTGTAGGCTTTATTTTAAAAGTAAGACCGCCGTATGACAGTTTCCATGCTTTCTGAGGCTTTCCGTTATTGTACTCCCAGTTTCCTCCTCCGCTCTGCGATCTGAAATAATGAGCATCTGCACTGTCCCACAGCTTCTCATTTTTCGGAGTCTTCCAGATTATCTGAGGGTCGGGTCTTATCAGCCTGACGCCATTCCAGTCCTCAAGTTTTTCTTCGGTAGATGTATCAAGTATGGCATATTCCTGCCATTTGTCTGCAACTCTCAAAATTCATTTCTCCAGTCAGTATATTTTATTCTGCTTCAGCATTTACATGAAGAACATTTGGTTTTGTCTGTTCCGTTATCTTGTCATGGATATCCTTTGCACACTGATTTATAGTTTCAAAGCTTTTTCCTTCAACCATAACTCTGATAAGCGGCTCATGACCGATCTCTCTGACAAGGATCCTTCCTTCCTCACCAAGCTCATTCTGTTTCTGCTCGATAAAGTCTGTGATAACAGGATCGTTTTTCCAGAGTTCCTTGCACTCCGGTCTGATAGCAACGTTTATCATGACCTGAGGATATTTTACCATGGCGCCTGCAAGAAGAGACATTCTCTTTCCTGAGGTCTTAAGAGCACTCAGAAGCGCCAGTCCGGTTATAAGGGCATCTGCAGTAGTTGACATTCCGTTGAGTATTATTCTTCCGTTCTTTTCTCCGCCGATGCTGTAATCACCGTCTATCTGCTTTTCGATAATTCCGCGTTCCGTGGATCTGGAGTTTGAAACGATTATATTGTTGTTTTTGGCAAATCTTCTGAAACCGAGATTAGTCATATCAGTAACTACAACTGTATCCTTTTTAAGGCGTCCGTCTTTTTTCAGATGCATGGCAATAATGGCCATGATCTCATCTCCGTCGACCACAACACCGTTTTCATCTATCGCAAAGCATCTGCTTGCGCTTCCGTCAAAAACAAGTCCGACATCGGCACGTTTTGATTTCATGACTTTGGTAAGATTGTTTGCAAATTTTATTCCGCACTGTGAATTGATGTTTTTTCCATCCGGCTTGTTATTTACAAGGAAGCATTTTGCTCCAAGTGCGGTATAAAGCTTTTCCGCAGTTTCAGATGCACTTCCGTTGGCACAGTCGATTACTACACGAAGTCCGGTGTAATCAAAATCCTCAAGTTTTATAACATGACGGATATAATCCCATTCACCGTCTTTGTAATGAACTGCTGTTCCTACAGAATCATGTGATCTGATATTAAGTGTTTCCGGATGTCTCAGAACAGCATTTTCGATCTCATCCTCTATATCCTCTGATATTCTGTATCCTGCCGAAGAAAACAGTACTATTCCGTTATATTCGAAACCTGCTGCAGGAGTCGATATCATTATTCCCGCATCTGCGTCTTTCTCACGTGTCAGATATGCCACGGCACCTATCGGTACCACCCCAAGCTTTCTGACATCCCCGCCTGCAGAACAAATTCCTGCAATAAGGGCATTTTCCAGTATGTCTGAAGACAGTCTGGTATCCTTTCCGATAAGCACTGTTACCTTATGTGAAAGCTTATTTTCAAGTGCAAGTACCAGAGCTCGTCCGGTCTGCATTGCTATTTCACAAGTCAGTTCCGTAATGGCAGTGCCTGTTATGCCTTCAGGTCCAAACAATTTTTCCATATGGAATATATCATCCTTTCATAAGCATTCAAAATGAAAGCTGTACGCCTTTATCATCGTCACGGCATTTTATGCCGAGGTGTTCATAAGCAAGTTTTGTCGCACATCTGCCTCTTGGTGTTCTCGCCAGAAATCCAAGCTGCATAAGAAACGGTTCGCAGACATCCTCCAGTGTAACTGCTTCTTCACCTATTGCGGATGCAAGAGTATCAAGTCCCACAGGTCCGCCGTTATATCCTTTTATGATCATGCCAAGCATTCTTTTATCAAGACTGTCAAGTCCGAGATCATCTATTTCAAGTCTGTCCAGAGCCACTGATGCGATCTCTTTTGTTATTACACCGTCACCGATAACATCGGCAAAATCTCTTACACGCTTTAAGAGTCTGTTCGCTATTCGCGGCGTGCCTCTTGCCCTCTTTGCTATCTCTGCCGCACCGTCAGCATCACACGGTATTCCGAGTATCATGCTGCTGCGGCGTACTATATCTGAGAGCTGTTCAGTCGTATAAAGCTCCAGCCTTAAAACGACCCCGAATCTGTCGCGAAGAGGAGGGGTAAGCTGTCCCGCCCTCGTTGTGGCACCCACAAGAGTAAACTTCGGAAGATCGATCCTGATGGAACGGGCCGAAGGACCCTTGCCTATCATTATGTCAAGAACATTGTCCTCAAGAGCCGGATAAAGGATCTCTTCTATCGATCTTGAAAGTCTGTGTATCTCATCAATGAAAAGAACATCATTTTCTGAAAGATTTGTAAGAAGTGCTGCAAGGTCTCCCGGTTTTTCTATTGCAGGTCCTGATGTTATCCTGAGATTTGATCCCATCTCGTGTGCAATAATATTTGAAAGTGTCGTCTTTCCAAGTCCCGGAGGTCCGTACAGAAGGACATGGTCAAGTGCCTCCTGTCTTCTTTTTGCAGCCTCAATATATATCGCAAGATTTTCCTTTACTTTGTCCTGACCTATGTACTCGGACAGTGACTTTGGTCTTAAGGATACGTCTATGTCGTTATCGTCATTAGTAATTTCAGGAGTCACAACTCTGTTGTCAAATTTCACATCACTTGTTTCAATCAAATAAAAACACCCCCGAAAAAATTATTAACTGAACATTTTCTTTGCAAGCTCCTTCAGAGCCTGCTTGATCAGCTCGGATGCATCAAGTGTTTCATCAAGCTTAGCCATGACAGGTGCTATTTCCGACTGTGAATAACCAAGAACGAGCAGTGCGGAATAAGCTTCTGAAACTGATGAATTGTTGCTTACTGACGATGTTCTGCCCGGTGTCTGAACTGTCAGATCGGCATTTTCCTTTATTATCTTGTCTTTAAGCTCAAGAACTATCCTCTGAGCTGTCTTTGCACCTATTCCCTTGGCTTTGGTAAGCGACTTGCTGTCATCTGATGCTACAAGAAGTGCAAATTTTTCAGGTGAAAAATCCGAAAGGATCGATATCGCAGCCTTCGGACCTACACCGGATACCGATATCAGCATCTTAAAACAGTTAAGCTCACACGTAGATGCAAAACCGAAAAGCTCCACTGCATCCTCTCTGACGTGAAGATATGTGTAAAGCATAACCTCACTGCCGATGCTTCCAAGATCGGCAAGCGTCGAAAGAGTAGTCCGGCAGGCATATCCGACTCCGCCGCATTCAACAACTGCAAGCTCAGATTCTTTTACTATAAGCTTGCCTCTTACACTATATATCATTAAATTTCCTCGTTTCCATTCCGTTTGTGCAATGTCCGTGACATATCGCTATCGCAAGGGCATCCGCAGTATCATCAGGCTTCGGCACCTCCGAAAGTCTGAGGATCCTTTTTGTCATATCCATAACCTGTTTTTTTTCTGCCTTTCCGTAACCTACAACGGACTGTTTTACCTGAAGAGGAGTATACTCAAAAACAGGGAGAAATTTTCTTGCTGCTGCAAGATTGATAACGCCTCTTGCCTGAGCAACATCTATGGCTGTCTTCTGATTTGTTGTAAAATACAGTTTTTCAATAGCCATACAGTCGGGCTTATATTTTTCAATGATATACTCCATATCATCAAAAATACTCTTCAGTCTTCCATTAAAATCAGTATGTGCCTCCGTATAAATTGCACCGTACTCAACTGTTTTAAATTTGAATTTATCGTAGTCAAGAACGCCGAATCCTACAATGGCATAGCCCGGATCTATTCCAAGAATTCTCAATTTCTTTACCTCATATCAGAAAAAGTGTATAAGTATAGACAATATATTATACCACATAATTTATATAATTTCAACAGACGTTTTGACTAAAATAGGATAAACGCATCAATTTCAAAAGAAAAACCACCAAATTTCGGAAACCTATTGAAATTTGATTATTTTTATGGTATAATGTATTACATAGTATGTAATACATCGCGGTGAAAGGAGCTTATAATCATGGATTATGAAG
>JAZUJY010000144.1:0-13495 GCA_045643005.1 Oscillospiraceae bacterium
GAGCTCCTATTCCACGCAAAAGAAAGTCAAAAAAAGATTCTGATTCGATTGCTTCAGATGACACTGTTGAAAAGTAAAGTTAATTAAAAGCGTCTATACTAGTCATTCCCTGTCAAGAAGAATCTCATGGTCTGCAGTATCTATAAATTTAACATTTAGTTTATCCAGTGAATCCCGCGACATAAGTCCATTTTTTATAATAGATTCAAGAGAATCTATTGGCGTTAAATGATATATTAATTTTCCTTCTCTTATACTCATATTTTCTTTTTTTCTCAAATCTCCATAGCAATATCGTTCTGTAATTTATTTATATGATATCATAAATCAAATACTGTTTAAAATTCATTTTAAAATAAAAAAATGCATGGACATATTAAGCTTATATCCATGCATCCAAACGTTAAAAAACGCATTAATTGTTGGTGGAGGCGATGCGCCACCATTCTATTTTGCGTATTTTTCCGTTTTCCTGACTGCAACAGTACGCATTTCCGAGGTTTGCTCATATGCAATTAAATTCGTAACGGTCTTTCCTGGCCTCACATATTCCCAGCCCGAAATATATCATATTTTAGTTATTGTTGAGGAAAGTTTATGATATTAAAGCATAAGAGTCTTTCCAAGAGCCTGTGCTATAGGTTTTAATGCTGCAAGATTAAGACCTGTATATTTTTCAATTTCATCAGCAGGCTTATTGTCAGATATCATCATCTCTGCTATTTTCCTGCTCTTTGCTTCTTCACCTTCTGCTATTCCTTCAGCTCTAATCCTATCGTCTCTGAAAATAATCTTCTCCTGTAACATAGAATCAACTCCTTTAATTCTGATATCATCAATTGAACTGTACACATACTCTTCAAGCGTACCAATAATATTATACATTTTCTGACACTCGTCATTCGTCACTTTTTCATCAGAAAGCAACTCTTCCATAGTATTCATTATATCTACGCACATGTTTTTAAAATCTGAAAGGAACTTTTCCTTTTTCTCTTCGGAATAACTCCCGTAATCGCTTACCCTGTTCCAAAGTCTGATTATCTGAAACGGTAACAGAATCTCAAGATCATTCTCTGCAAGCTCTTTCGGATTATAACCAAGTGCATTCACCGCGTTTACAGAATACTCCACTTCCTGCTCATCAGGTAAAACAAGCTTTATATAGAGCTTATCTTTTGTCCTGTCAGTCACTTTCAGAAATACAACTTTTCTTATTTTGATTTTGCATATCTGATTTTCTGTTCAGACTGACCAGTAATATAATGATCTTCTCCTGAAATTACAGCATGCAGCCAGTCCGGTTTTTCACTGACATCATACTCTGCAAACTGAAGTTTTTTCTGTGTTTCCTCTTTCATAGCAATCATAAGATCGTATAATCTGCTTCTGTACTCATTCCGACATATAATACCAAATGTGATGACATCCATCTGATCCACAGGAGCACTGTACAATGAAAACACCATACAACTGCTTCTATGATCTCCAAATACCCAAAGATCACCTTCACCAGATTTCTGATTCAAGAATAGATCTTCTATCTTTTCTGCATCGATATATACATTAAGAACATCCATGATTGCTGTAAGATTCGGATTCACACAATTATCATTATTCTTGTACCCATACAGTACAATAAATAAAGGCGATGATATACAAAATACACTTACATCATCAGGTATTTCATGTTCATTGAACATTATTATTTTCCTCTCTCATTTTCTTTTTTTATTCATAAGCAATATGTGGATAAATATTATTCTTCATTATACCATATTTGATTAGCTATATCAAACCAATGAAAAATCAAAAGCACATTCGTCCTCTGTACTACAGAACTAAAAAAATCAGAAGATAATATGAACTGTACTTTCCTTAATCAATTCAATAAATTCCTCTGTATCCACCTGTTCTGTTACCAAAACAACAGATTTATCACTTTGTTCCTTACTATACGTTATTTTGCGACAGTCTTTCCTTATCTTACGTACTCCGTCAGACGTAATTAAATTATCTCTATAAAGCTGACATAGCAGAGCATCATTACTTTTATATGAAACCGGTACCGGTGAACGGTCAGCAAAAATCCTGATTAGTGCTTCTTCTGCTGCTTTTTGAAAATTAAAAGTATCTCTGTCCTGAGAATAGATTGTTATGGTTTCAGAATCCGGATAATACCATGATAATACTTCAGCAAGTATTGTAATTGAAATTTCACCGGCATTCTTTTTTTTACTTCTTCCGGAAGATAAAGTTTCTCCTTCTATCGGCCACTCATCATATAGTTTCTTTATCCAGCCAGAATATGAATCCATATCAAGTACATCATCTTTTTGAATATACCTTCGCAGATAACTTTTAATTGCACCTATATTTTTAGCTGAAGCCTGAACGATCTGATAGAGATTTCCCTCTTCGTTACTGGCCAAATCTGAATATGCAAGTTCATCAATTGCATGAATCGGATAGCCTTTCCTGATAAGATTCTCAACATAACCTGCACGACCAGGTGCGTCCTCTATTTCTGTAAGCACCCAGTATGGAATCAAAATCAAATCATAATCTGACAGTATTTTATCAGGAATAATCCTGTTTTCATCAAGCCTCTGCATAAATGATATTGATGAAGTATCAAGAATAGCTATTTTATGACTGTTTCCTATATTTTTTATAGTATCAATATTTATCATTAATGTCTCCTGACTATTAGATTTACTTCCGATATTATATTATAGAGGAATTTTTCATTGTCCTGATGAATTGTAAGATCAGGATTCATTAATTTCTCATCAGCTATTTTATCTTTTAGTGCCACAGCATTAATAACATATGACGGCTTTACAAGATTGTCATCCAGACCAAGATCTCTGAATTTTTCTGAAATATCATCAAACTGCAAATCAAATACTTCTTTTATTTTAGCACATAATACTTCATTATCTGACTGACAGGCATATTCATAAAGAGATACCAGCACAGCCTTATACGGAGCCTGAAACATAGCCATGCAGTTAAATATTTTAGAGATGAAGTTTTTGTCGGACAAATCATTAAAATATCTTTCAACTCCATCAAGCAGCATACATGCAGCAAAATATTCAGCTTTTCTCTCCTCCAGAACACTATCTGCTTCAATCATATGATCAAAAGAAATTTTATCATAGAAAAGATGATATACTTCATGCCACGCAGTAAAAAACTGATTCGCACGAGGAAGAGCTGTATTTATAACAGGTATTAACTTTCCTTCTTTTACAAATATTGCACCGCTCCAGTATTTATCTTCAACCGGCATCTGAATCAGACCATACTCCTGAAGAATCATAACTGCCTGCTGAGGCATTGAAGAGTTCTTTACAAATGACGGACTTGCCTTAAGCTGCATTACTTCTCTTTTTATTTCACTTTTTATTTCTCTGTTAATACTGATAACCTTATCAAGATTATCAGAAGTAATTATTTCACTCATAATATGCTCTCCGTTAATAGTAAATCGAACAAAGATCAACAATATCCAGCAGCAGATTATATTCTTTCTTTGCCTGTTCACTCATTTCATGATTTGCAGGAGTATTCTGAGAATAGACTGCATCAGCATTTGACAATGGTTTACTGTGATAAGTAATCAGATAATCAGCTGAAATATTCAGCGTGCCTAAAATTTTCTGAAAATGACGTTCAAATGTAACTTTACTGTCAACAGCACCTGAAAGTATTTTATCAAGTGTAGGACGCGATATATTTGCTTTTGACGCAAATGATACCTTTGTATAACCAGCATCTCTGAGATAGTCTTTTAATTTCGAAGCAGCCAGACTTCTGTGTTCAAATAATTCATCAAATGTCATTGATATGCCCCCTTGTATTCTTCTGATTATATTATAAGCGATATATAAAATAAATTCAATACATATGTAAAAAAATAATTTACATATTTACATTTGATTGCAATATAGCAGTAATCCTCTTCACTATGCTATGATACTTCATCGTCATGTACAAGGCGATGGCATGAAGCACAACGATGATAATGGTCATCATAGCAGCTTTCACAGAGAGCAATGTAGTCATCATGTACTGCGTCTGAAACATAGATTCTGTCACCGCAACAATCACATACAACTGTATGTGTGTCTGCACAGTCTCTGCAAAGGTTATCGCCTCCTTCTACTGTTACTGCTTCCTGATGATCTGTAATGATGCATCCGCATCTGTCACATATAATTTTTTCCATTTTTTCAAGTCCTCCTATACAAAAATAATTCCGAATAAGTAATGGAAGTAACTTATCCGGAATTATAATATATATTTGGACTTTGGGTTTGATACGGTTAATGTGCTGGCTCCATAAATCTCCAAAAGAAAGATACAAATCTACTCAAAATTCGAATCAGATTTAATTTTATATCTTACTGTTCTCTTGGCTAACCTTTCACACTCTATCTTTCCGTTTTCTTCTAATTGTGACAGCAATTTCCTAGCATAAACTTTTGAAATCAACAATTCTGTGGATATTTCTGAAGAAGACATAGTACCATTTATCGTTAATAGCTCCAATATTTTTTTCGAATAATTATTTTCTTTATATTTCATCATTTTTGACAGTATAATTCGCATTTTACTACTTTGAAAAACTGTAGAAATAATTTCTTTTAATTGCGCATTACTACCAATCGGCATTTTTCTGTCATAATTCAATTCTTCACATATTCCTTCATCAATCATAATTTCTATTGGGAAAATAATCCTATTTTGTAATGTAAACACCCTAAATCTATACGTGTCATTATATACTTCAAATTTATAAGTTTCATATGAATATAAAGAATTAATATCCTTTTTATCTTTTATATCCTCGTCAATTACTTCTGTATCATCACCATTTCTAATAATATCCAATGCACCTGCTACTCCCTGTAAAGTCGAAACTACTCCTTTTATGTATTCAACTTTTCGAAAAGAACCATGTATTAATCCTCTTGATTTGCTTTCAACTAAACGTGCCTGCTCCTGTAACATGTCTATAGCCATATTCTCTTCTATCGTTATTTCATCAAAAACATTACCAAATAAATCTTCCATTATTCTTCCACCTCAAACATCAACGGCAAATGATCGCTTATTGCATCTTTTCTTGGTATTCCAATTTTTGTTACTAAGCTAGTTCTATCTGCCTTTAAACAAAAATGAACATCAACTATTTTATCTACGAGCGGTCTTCTAACTAATACCTGATCATATGTATACCATATAAGCGAACTCGAACCATTTGTATAATACAATGATCCATACTGTTTTCCGTTCTCTGAAATAAAATTAAGCATCGGATTATAAAAACGTTTATACTTTTTATTTTGATATGTTATTTCATCTTTATTCAAAATAACATCTTTAAATAACACTGCATTAAACATACTTTTTTGAGTTAGTTCTGTATCAAATGGACTCGCATTAAAATCACCAGTTACTATTGTATTTGAACAATTCAAATCTTTCTCTATTTCTCTAATATCAGGTATTAATTCTCTTATCACATCTTTTCTATCATCCGAATTACTATTGGGATTCGATGGCAAATGAATACCGACTAAAATATACTCAATACCATTTATAAAAAAAGATAATATAGAATAGCGAGAAGCCTCTCTTCTTATTTCATATGATATATCCTTTTTTATAAGATATATTATTTTTTCGCATCCGCCTAAACCTGCTATAAATTCGTAATTTTTTAAAGTTTCCTCTATTTTCTCTTTATTTAATCCTTTATGCTCACAAAAAACAGCAATATCAGCGTTTTCTGTGTTTATTAAGTCACATATGTATTTTGAATTTTCTTTATTATTCAAATTCCAAGATAATATTTTCACATGTCCTCTCCGATACAACAACCTTTTTTCAGCGCTTCTTCCGCATCTTTCCTCGTAATACGGTAATACTCCAGTACATTCAAAACGTTTGAATCATCAACCACGTTATATATATCGCTAAAATCATTAATTTCAATTATAGATTTGGCTTTTTCCAATTCATCTTCAGTTAGATTTTGGAACGCATTCCACCATTTTTCAGTCAAACCATTTTCTTTGAAATACATTCTATAAATAATCATTGCCTCAGGCATATATAATAACTTAAAAAATTCTTCTTCATTACTTCCAAAAGCTTCACAGAAAAAAGATTTTCCTTTACCGACCTTTCCTTTAGTAGAATTTAATATAGCTTGAATTGTACGTATAAACTTTCTATTCCAATGTTCACCAATATAATCTCTGTTACTAAAATAATCCGGATCTTCTATTGGATGATACTTCATTGGAAAAGAATAAATATTTGCACCTAACTCCTCGCATAAATCGACATTCAACTTTAGTCGCCAATATAGTTCTATTGGCTTATCTTTAAAATTATACAAAATATAATTTGAAAGATTATGATGACCATTATTAATTGCTGTACGAACGGATTTTTCATAAACCTCATGAAGTTCCCAGTGATCAAATGCTATTCTAACTGGATACACAGGAATCTCAGCTAACTTAGCCATATTCTCATCTGAAACAAGTCTTGAATCTATTCCTTGATTAAAATCAACATATCTTTTTCTAGGTTTTTTGGAGTATATATTTTCAAATAACGGACTGAAAAAGTCATATGTCTCTAGTAACACACTTTTACGAGCGGTATGATACTCTAGAAGATAATTGTCATGTAAAAAATTTTCAACTTCTTCCTTATTATCGCCCTTGTATTTTTCTAATAACAATCTGAACTGCTTTACACAAGAACGAATATAGCCATTATCATTTTGCCCGTCTCTAAGATTTCTAATAGCTATCTCATATTTATTCGGCTCCAAATATGTTGAATCAGAAGCAAATCCTGCATTTTTTATATCTTCAATAATATCACTATATCTGCATGAAGCTAAGACATTATTATCAAGAAGAAGCAAGTCTCTTTTAGCTCCATATCGTTCTTCAGCTACTCTCACTTGTTCAGAAACCGGCAAAAACTCCTTGTATATTGGTTCTAGCTTAGGGACTGCACAGAATTTACATTTGTTTATACATCCTCTGGTCATATACGCAAAATACGCATTATTTGCTGGATAAGTATAATCAATCTCTTCAAGAATTGAATAATCTAACGGTAACATATCAATAATCATATCGTTACCATCATCCAACTCTCCTGGTGTATCTAAAGTTCCAACATGAGGTCTGATCCCTGTCGCTTCTTCAACTTTATCAGGAAGTATAGAAGCTAGGACACCGCCTATCATTACACCGTTTTCGTCTTTGCATAACTGTTTAGCAAAGTTTATCGTTTCAATTGTTATATCCCAATAAAATGTAAATAATGTGGTGATTCCAACTCTATCATATTTACGATGCTCAGGTTCAAAATAAAGCTTTTTATGAAAAAACTTTCTATAATACCTCATTAGCATTATTATAATAGGATTCTCTTTAATCAATGGAACCTCATCTAATGACTTTTCCGTTCCTTTTTTTATGTATTCACAAATTGAAGGTTTATACAATTCCCAAAAGATAGTATCGTTATTTGCATATAATTGTTTTAATAGCAATTCATAAGTATCATTTAAAACTAAATCCCGAAGATCTCCTTTAAAAAAGGTTACATGATCCCCTAAGTTTTTGTAATATGTTGCTATTTTCATTAATCCCATAGGTGGATATTTATTTTTGTAATTAGGTTCTACAAGTAAAATCTGACGATTCACTATTTTTTCAACTCTTCCTGTAATGTATTAATTACCCATTCTGCCGTATCTGGTGGCAATATTGCTTGAAGCTTCCCATATATCCTTTGAACTACTTTTCTTTCTTTTTTTCCAAGCTTACTTAATTCGTCAGAAAGATAATGAGTTTCTTTCTTTTTACCATTTTTTTGTGTTTCATCAACTAAATCATCTGGCTTATCTGTATCATCTTCAACTGAATATTCAGAAGTTGTTTTCTCGTACTGTTGCTGAATAGCTTCATATATTTGCGACATTACTGTGCCAGTTTCTTCCTTACTATTTCTAGAATCAATACGTTTTTGGGCTTTTTCAGCAGCTACGGTTTTATTTTCAATATCTTCTTCAAGTTTTCGCTTTTCATCATTATTCACGAATCCAGCTTTAGTTTTTTTCTCATATAACTCTTTGGCATCTTCTAATTCCTTAAGTTTTTTATGATCATTTTTTTCCTGGTTCGCATGATGGTACATTGCATAAAACGCATCATAAAATAACGGTCTTAATTTCATTTCAAATTCACGGCATATATCATTTTTATTAAAGTAATCACGTCTAGCATTCGGTCTCAATTCAGGATTAATTGCATGTACTTCTCCTACGAAATACTGATAGCCTCTTGATTCTTTAAACAATTCCTGATTGTAGAAAGTATCCTCATTACCAATTTGAATATTCCCTTTTCTAAGTCTTATTCCTCTCATAGAATTACATACTGGTATAGCTTTTTCAAACCTCGACACACCATACCACATCCATGCTAAGCATTTATCATTTGAATCATAAAATTTTTCAAATCTAACATCAATTAATTCATCATAACATACCTTGGAACCATTCTTTTCCTCATATAGTCTTCCAGAATAATTCTTATACAATCTATCACCGTTTACAAACACATTATATTCGTCAATTGTAAATGCGTTTTCTTCAGCAAAATCATGTATCTTCTTTTGAAATATAAATCCTGTTTTGTACGGAAGCGGAGCAACGGCACTTAAATACTCTTTAACTTTCTCAACATTTAACAGTTCATTGGCACTTCTCTCTATCCCTAACATTTCTACTGTAAAAAAGTGCTCATCAGATTCACAACATTCTTCAAAATACTCTGTTTTATTATCTACGAGGCTTGAAGCATCCGGATTTTGATTTGAATCGTTTAAAACTTCTCTAATTTTTTTTGCATCCCATACAACGACTGATTTTTTAGGCTCCCCTAAAAATGAACATTCAAAACGTAAACTTTTACATACAGAAATTCCCCCTAAGCGACCTATTCCTCTAAATCCCTTATTTGAAGACGGATCCTTTGAAGAATCTGCTATACTACTCATTATTTTAGTAAAATCATTTACTGAAATTCCAAGACCATTGTCTTTAATAATAATATTACCTTTTTCTGAATCTATATTTATATCAATTTCTGCATTACTTTTTTCAATAATGCCTTGCGCTATTGCCTTATCAATAGAATCTGCTGAATTCTGTATATATTCTCTATACACTATAAGTAACTGCTCATACATTGCAGTTGTAAGATTCTCAATAATATTCTTGCCAAGAAATGCCATACAAATATCCTCACTTTATTATTTGAATTGTTTGTAAATTGGTTTCGGAAATTTTATGTTAAGCAGTGAACGGAAAATAGGATTTTGCACGATATACTCACCTTGTTCAAGTCTTGACATCATGCTCTTATACACAGAAGGTATATATCTATAATCGCTTTTTCCTATTTCAATAGCATTAGTTCTACCATAAGCAAATGTAGAGCAGTTACCTGTGACTCTCTGATGAATTGCACTCTTGAACTGTTCTGCACCGAAAAGAACAATACCAAGCGAACGACCTCTTTCAGCAACTTCAAGAACTTGTCTTAAAATCGGAGAATTTTTCGGTGTATCAGATGAAGCATATTTATTAAGTTCATCAATGAAAATCACGATACGTGATGGCGGTGTATAACCATCTTCTTCTTCGTACTGCCCTAGCTGTAAATTGCTGATTGTTCGAACAGCATCGCCAAATACAAAGCATTGCATATCATCATTTAGTTTTGCAATATCAATAACATGAACTTCATTCTTTCGTATTCTCTTAAGTGAATTTTCTATTCTTGTTTCACGAGTATCATCTTTGATATTACTGAAAATACTATTCCTATAAATTGACTTTTTTACTATGCGCTCGAATTTTCTCCAGCTCTGAACAGTAATCTCTTTATCACGATCGCTATTACCAGCTTCGCCAAAAGAATGAACTTCATCAAGGAATTCCTTCCATGATTTTAATTTGCCAAATCCAGCTCTTCCAGAAATAATATAGCTTAAAATTGCATCCATCGTTTGCGTAGGATCATCGAGACTTGCAAACATCAAATCAAGATTGTCCTTATCATGTTCATATTCATACTTGAACATATGAGCTTTTCCATTTTGAATATTTAAATTTACCTGATTCTTTTCAAGATATGTATTCCATTCATTTTTTTCAGAATAAGGGTAATAGTAATGGACATTTTTAAATGGTGTAGCTGACATTCCTAATTCATTGTATATTGAAATTACTTGATTCTTTTCATCTTCAGAATCAAAAATATTAGGCTCATCTATTGCTAGTAAGTCTTTTCCTTTTACATTAAAAATAACAAAAGCAACATCATCATCTTCCTCAGACATACTATTCATAAATTTATCTTGTATTGCTTTCATTAAAAACATTGCGTATGATGTTTTAGCTGCTAAACCTGATATACCAGAAATATTCAAATGTGCGCCTTCTGGTCCAATTAAGTATCTAGAATCCATATTTACTGCGAGTTTAACACGTTCACTTTCCTCTGCCCCCTGATACATCTCAATATATCCGCATGGGACCGGATTTTTTACATTTAATAATCCTAATGCAGCCGATACTTCATCTTTATTAGCTGTATGAACATTGCATCCATTTAATACTGGAATATAGATATTTTTACTATTACCTACTATTCTTGCCTTGACATAATTCATGCCAATTCTATGAGTAATTGGATTAGTTGAAACATCGCCAAAATCATTGGAAATATAATCAGCTAAAAAATTAGCAGTGTCTGTTATATGTGATATTTCTTCGATAACACCAAATGTTAAACTTGAATTAATATGCTCAACCTTTACAACATCAAAAGGATTTAAAATCAATTCAGGTCTTGTCCAAAAATAGAATTCTTCCATTGTTGAAGGATTCTTTTCTGTAGCCAATACTTTACCGATAATCTTACTCATAATATATCATCTCCAAATCAGAACAAATTTAAAAATAAGTTTGCGCCTAGATATTTGCTTTTTATGTAACTTTCTGTAACATAAACCGGATACAAATGATTTGCCCATCGTTTGTCTGCTCCATAACAAACAGGATTTCTTTCATTTATTATATTTGCGGTAATTAAATCGACTTCTTCAGAATCAAGTCCGTTTTCAATTTGTTTTTCATTTACAAGAATCTTCTCAAGTTTCAGAACACCATCAAAAGGACTGTTTGTGCACTTTTTGTTCCTAATTCTTACAAACCATACAGCAAAATACATATCTCCTATACGTTCAGAGTAATATTTATTTACAGGTGTCCTATGATACAATGGTAAATTTGCTATCATATTGGAATTATTGTTACCATTTTTATCTATACAGTACTCTGGATTAAATGATTTCGATACTCCAACAACAAATTGATAATTATTTCTAAATCTGGCTAACTCATGTTCGTTTTCAATGGTATTAACTGTATATTCAAGAGAACCGTCCTTGATAAGAAAACTATCAGGTAACAAGAAACCTTTTTTTACAAGTTCTCCTACCATTAATTTCTCCTTCTCAATCATATAATCCTGGATTTTTATGATACCCCTATTTTCCATTTTATCTCCCATTTCTACTTTTCTGGTCGAATAAGGTATCACTTCATTAAAACGTAACCCTAGCCTTTTTAGATTTGTATTATCATTTATTTTGCGTTGTAACTGAGAAAAATCAGTATCCCAGTCTGAACTTTGAGCTACATCAGGAAGCGTCAAAACCAAATCTCTCCAGAAAAAAGGTTCACCCTTACAAAAGAGTGGCATCATAGTACCATTTTCACGAGTACAGCAACCTATACCAACCTGACCAGCAATTATCGGAAATACTTTTTGGGAATATGCTATATCATCAACTTTATATGTATGCCTAGATCCATCAAGGAAATATTTAAATAATGGCGATTGTCCTTCTTTTAACAGAATATCAGCTTTTTCTTTTAATGAAATAACGGTATCATGGTACTCTGTTTCTCCATGTTTTTTCCAAGTAAATCTTCTATCATGTTCATCATATTCCATAGTTGGAACTGACATACCTTCAAAGCTGTACTTGAAGGTTTTATAACTTTTACCTTTGGTTTCTGAAGCAATTATATCTAACAACGAAGATTCCCTCAAGTCTTACACCCCCTAATGTATCCGCAGCAGAATTATTTCGACAACTATACATACTATATTATATCACATTTTGCACAATTGGTCAACGAAATCCTGTTATCATATATCACATTATAAACATATACGCGCCGCACTGAACACACTGTTTTTCCGTATTATGGTATTCATATTTTCATCCCTCTGTCGCAGTTGTCGCACCCATATTTCAGAAGAGAGGAAAAGATAATCATAAATTTTCGGAAAATGAGACTATCAATAATTCAATATATCAAATAATCTGACATATCCCACTTTTACTGTCGCAGTCGTCGCACTTATTTTTCACAAGCTAATTCTGAATTTTTAAAGGCATTTATTTTACAAAACACCATTTTCTGACCCCGCACTGAACTAAAGTCAGTATTTTTTCAGAAAAAGAAATAACGCAGATACGTCATTTAACGTATCTGCGTCACTTTTGCAATATTTAAAAATACGCATTTTATAATGGTGGAGGCGACGGGAATTGAACCCGTGTCCGAAAACCTATCCACATAACTTTCTACGAGTGTATTTTACCATTTAAATTCCCATATCTGACCGCAGGTAAACGTGCTGACAAATACAGTAGCTTCTGATACAGTCATCGTGCCGAAGCACTCACAATGATCGTTCACCGATAAAATGACGCTCGTTACAGACCTCGGTAAATCTGTAAGGAACGGTCAGGCAGGATTAAGCTGCCTGAAGCTGTAAATCGTTATGACTTACTGTAATACTATTTCTAGCGTTTAATTTTAAACTGCACAGTGGTTAAAGAGATCAGCGCAATCCTCTACTCGCTTATTATGATTCAAAATCCCCGTCGAAACCTTTACGCCCCCGGTTATAATGAAACATACGGAAAAAATCATCCGTTGTTTTTTAACTTAATCATTCTGTCAATCTCACGCTTTGCATCACGCTGTGCGGAAGCCTCTCGCTTGTCATGCAGCTTTTTGCCTCGGCAGAGACCGACCTGTACTTTTACCCTTGAACCTTTGAAATATACCGAAATAGGAACAAGTGTAAGACCATCTCGTTTTACTGTACCGAACAGTCTGTCAATTTCGTTTTTGTGCATCAGAAGCTTTCTCTCGCGAACCGGATCCCTGTTGAAGATATTTCCTTTTTCGTATGGTGAGATATGCATTCCTTTAATGAACATCTCCCCGTCTTCTATTGCACACCAGCTGTCCTTAAGGTTGCAGCTTCCCTGACGAAGTGACTTGACCTCAGTA
>JAZUJY010000145.1:0-2378 GCA_045643005.1 Oscillospiraceae bacterium
CGAATCGCCTCTGCTTGTTAAAAGCAGAGCTTTGAACAACACAGAGGATATCCCCCGCCTCTGCAGGCGGCGAGAACCGATTCTGCGAATCGCCTCCGCGAGTTAACATTAGAGTGATAATAATTTGTTATTTTTTGTGGCATATATGAATAAAAACACAGCTTTTTGGAAGCATGGAAAATAGTATGAATAAAAATTTTGAAGGTGTGCCATATGAAGATTTCAAATAAAATAGTCAGATATTTCAGTGCTCTTTTTGCGTTATTTATAATTTTATGTGTACCTGAGCGTATTGTAAGAGCAGGATCTTCTGAAATATTAGGATCGCAAGTATTTTGCTGTATTACCGGTAACGAAAGAATCAGTATTTTTGGAACGTTTCAGAGTGTATCTTTTTTGCTGCCTCATGCTAATGGTCCGAAGGAACATGAACAGAACAAAGTACATGAACCGAAAACTCCTGACCATGAAAAAGGACAGGCTCAGGAAAAACCTGCTGAAGTCCCTGCACCGGACAAAGCCGCTGTTCCAAATGAAAAAATAGAAGCTCCAAAAATGGATAAGCATAAGAACGACGGAAATAATAATAACAACAATCAACCGGTTTATAATGATTATGATCCCGGACAAAATTATCCGGAGAATAATGATGATCAGCCTCAGGAACAGTTACCGGAAGAGACTGCTGCAGAAACAACAATTGAAGAAACCACTATTTCTTCAGAAACAACGGTGTCAGAATCTTCCGGCACAACAGCCGGAGCTGAAAATGACATAACTCAGGCGATGACAACCGATGATGAAAACATATCGGAAGAGATAGTCAGCACATCTGATAATGATGATTTCAATTCTAAGTTTAATTCCGGATTTATGAAATCAGTTACTATTATCTCTCTGATAGTATTTGTTATATTAAGCGGTGTCTTTGTTGTCTGGCTTCAGAAAATGATCTGATCAACAAAAATAAAAAAAGGAAAAAGAAAATGAATTACGAGGAAGCAATTGATTTTATTAACAGCTATTCAAAAAGCGGCGGAAAGGTTCGTGACCTCAGCCGTGCTGAAAAGCTGATGGAAAAACTGGGTAATCCTCAGAATAAACTTAGATTTGTTCATATTGCAGGAACAAACGGAAAGGGTTCAGTCCTTGAGCTTATGTCTCAGACACTTATAAATGCCGGATATAAAACAGGACAGTTTACATCACCTTTTATAAATTGCTACGAGGACAGAATCAGGGTAAATTCCAGAAATATTTCGCATGAAGATGTTGCACATTTTGCCGGATTAACAAAGCAGGCTGTTGATGACGAACAGTATTCGCAGTTTGAAATTACAATGGCGATAGCAATGCAGTATTTTGCTGAAGAGAAATGTGATATTGTTTTTCTTGAAGCAGGGATCGGCGGAATATTTGACAGTACAAATATTATTGAAGATCCGCTTGTGTCAGTAATTACGTCAATATCTCTTGACCATACCGCTGTTCTGGGCGACACGGTAGAGAAAATTGCAATGCAGAAAGCCGGGATCATAAAGCGTTCAAGACCGGCTGTTCTTTCATGGAACAACTCACAGGTGCTTAACATTTTTCAGAAGGAAACTATATTAAAGGACTGTGAGCTCATCATTCCGTCATCCAAGGATTTTTTAAATCAGGAGGCCGGGATAGACGGATGTTCGTTTGATTATAACGGAAAGCACTTCGATATCAAAATGCACGGACGTCATCAGATCATAAATGCCGCAACTGCCGTCAAGGCACTTGAAGTATTGAGAAAAGAAAATTTTGAAATATCTGATGAAGATATTCAAAAGGCATTCAGTGAAGTTCAGGTTCCTTCCAGAATGGAGATAATTAAAGGAAATCCTGACATTATCATAGACGGCGGTCACAATCCTGCAGGCGTCAGCGCGATGCTTTCAACACTTATGTCAATGGAAGTTGAAAGTCCGGTATTTATTTTCGGAATGGTCGATACAAAGGATATCGAATCAGCTGCTTCATTGATATCAACTTTTGCTAAAGCCGTTATTTGTGTTGACGGATTTGCACCAAACTCAATTGACAGATCAAAGCTCGCAGAATATTTTACCTGTGAAAAATATGCATCTGAAGTATCAGATGCTTTAGTTCTTGCAAAAATGAAAGCAAGAACATTTGGAGTATCAACCATTGTTGTTTGCGGTTCACTCTACCTGACAGGAAAAATCAGAAATAATATTATAAAATAAAAACACCTTCGGGTGTTTTTTTTATTTTTCAACATATTTGTGAATAAAGAATGAAAAAAAATAAAAATTGTTGAATTCAATTTATTATATGCCAATTGTTTTAAATTAATAAATCTGATATTATTATATATATAAAAAATT
>JAZUJY010000146.1:0-7264 GCA_045643005.1 Oscillospiraceae bacterium
GTCAACAACCCAGTAAGCAAGACTTCTTAATTCTCCCGGAATATATTTTACCGAAAGTGTATCGTTTTTATAAACCGTAATCTCAGAATTATCTGTTTCTGTATTGTCGGCTATTGTGTTTCCGTCAGCACTTATTACAGAATAAACGATTTTTCCGTATTCACCTGAATCAAATGATACAGTGTATTTATCGCTGTTCTCTTTAAATACTGCCAGAACCTTTATATCGCTTTCCGAGAATTTTACCGTATAACTCTTCTCAGAACCTGCATTACTGCCGTTGACATCCCAGTGGTCAAAAACGAAACCGTAGTCTGCGTTTGCCGTAAGAACAAACCCTGTATCCCCGGCAATATCAGAATATTCTTTGTATGTTATGTCTGTTTCCGTGTTGTTTCCATATTTTACCGTCACTGAACCGTTTTCAGCCTTAACAGAAGCATTATAGGTCATAAGCTCTGTATCAATGCTTACGGTCATGTTTGAAGAAAGCTGCTTAATAACGAATGTATCATCTGAATTGTCTGTTTCAGTGCCGTTTACTATCCATTTTGCACCATCAGCAATGCAGTAGCCTTTAGCAGGTCTAATCGTTACAGTATCGCCATAAAAAGCATTTACCGATGAACCGGTAAGAACATTTCCGTTGCATACAGCTTCAAGACTGCTGTCATTGAAGCTGATAACGAAGCTGTCTTTTTCAAATACAGGTAAAAGATAAACATCGTCACGAGGCATTATAAGTGTATACTCTGCATTATATATCTTTTCGGTAAGAGAAGAAGTGTACTTTTCCCAGTATGCAAAGTGATAACCGTTATCAGGAACTGCCTTGAAGGTGAAAGCGGTACCGGGACGCACCAGTGAATTATTGGTAAGTCCTGTCGGAGCAATGACTTTTCCGCCTTCTGTTTTTTCTTCATAGCGTACAGTATTTGTTATCGGCTTAAAGGATACCTTTATTTCGATATCTTCATTAAGCATTTTGTAGATTATCGTTCCTTTGTTCTCTGCTATAATTCCTGAATCCGAACCATTGCGGTATAATTTCCAGCAGTCTACTTCATATCCGTCAAATGGATTCGCTTTCAGTGTGATGGTAGATTCAGGAGCATACTCTATACCGTTTCCAAGCTCTTTTTCTGTAAATACATCAGGTGAAGTCATAGAAACCGTTCCGACTTTTACACCTGCATAATTTACAGGGGTTACCTTTACATTTACCATTTGTGGAGTAACTCTGACAACAGGCAATTTATCTTTATCATATATAACGTCATAATAATTGACGACAGTGCCATTTAAATACACCTCAGGATAATATACGCCTGCAGAAAGCTTTCCATCTGATACCAGTGCATTAGTTGAACCAGTAGTTAATCTAGTATAATGAAGATTTGCAATATCCTTCAGATCTGTTGCTTTATATCCTAAGTAATATCCTTTTTCTATAGCCAGCTTCGGCAGAATAACATAATCATTTACACCGAACTGCGTAGCTCCTTCTGCTTTTACTTTAATCTTACGCTTTACTACCTTATACGGTACTTTAAGGGTAAGTGCCTCATTTTCTATTGCTATGCTGTCTGTATATGTTCCAAGCTTTTTTCCAGTATTTATGTCAATCGGATCTGCTACTTTCTCAGAGCTATATATTGTTTCGCCATCTACTATTTCCCTTGTTATTTTATAAATTACTACTTTTGCATAACATCCGTAAGGAAGTTCATATGCTTCACGAGGTTCTTGATTATCATAAATTTTAGGATCATAATCAAAGACACGTGCATAATAGCCGACATCACCAACTACAAAGCTTTCCTCTCCGATTTCCAAAGGAGCGAATACTTTGTTACCGCAATAATAAGCGGATATTGTATAGTAGCCTTCAGGAAGAGCCGAAACTTCGCCGTACTCATTAAAATACTCAAGCTTTGCATCTGCTTCTTTTTCGTTTGATTTAAGAGCAACGGTATACGATTTATCATAGCCGTTTCCTTCAATTCTGAATATCACATTTCCGGGCGGTGCATAATAATACGAAGCATCCGCTGAAACAAGTGTTACTTTCGCATTTGGAATACTACCATTTGGGGATATAGTGAGTTTATCTTTAACAGCGGCTGTCCGGATATTGAATATAACATTAAAAGAATCGGAATATCCTGTGACATAAAATGTCCGTGCTGCTGATTCGTCATAATATATTCCGCTTACACGACAGCGGTATTCGCCGCCGGCGCTGTACGACGGTGAGATAAAGCTGCAGGTATTTTCGGTACATTCTGAAATATCTGTCCATTTATCGCCGTCTTTTTTCTGCCACTGATAGATAACACCTCTGTTGTAAAGATTGATATTGCTTACAGTGGCAGTTATCCTTTCAGATGAATCAGGGTATACATACAGATTGCCGTCGGAACCAAGTCCGTCAAGTTCAATTTCCGGCAGCCCAATGTCAGAAAAAGTCGTGGCTTCTACAGTATTGCTGAGCATTGATTCAAACGGTGCCGAACTGCTTACCGCCCTGACCTGATACTTAAATGATGTATAAGGTGGAAGATTTTTATCTTTAAAGGAATAAGTCAGAATATCAGAGTTATTGATACCGCTAAATGCATCAACACTGCCTATTATCTCAGCACCTGATACTCCGGGAAAATCATAGTAACGGAAGATATCAAAGCTTTCAACACCCGAATTCTTCGGATATTTCCAGGAAAGAGCAATTTCACTTGAAGATGAATTTTCAAAATCCTGTTCAAATTCATAAGGAATGTCGAAAGGCTGGGTTACATCGCTTACCAGATAACTGACAACAGGGAAAATAATGCTTTCTCCTTTTGAATTTTTGTAGCTGCCCTGATATGTGAACAACTTCCAGTTCATGCCATATCCGTAATCTTTTGCTTCAACAGGCATATTCTGCATTTCTGCTGAAAATGTACTGCCTAATGATGATACATTTATTTTTGAATCTGTTGATTCGTAATCAAATACCGCACCAACCGTAATTCCGCCGGCACCTGCGCCTGCGGATTCTGATGTTGAAAACGAATTTGTATAGGCATATCCGTGCTCTTCTGCTATTTCGATAGACTGTGACTGTGTGATTCCGTTATCGACAGAAGTAAATCCTACGCCGGCAAAATCACCGTCATAAACATTAACATTAGTAAAGCCGCTTGTGCTTGTCGGATAAGTTGAAGGTTCACCGACAGTATGCGTAAGGATATTACCCCTGATTTTAGGAAGTTCGGGATATTCCTCGGCAATCGGCTCGTATTCATCAAGTTCCATAACTGTAACGGCAGGAGTTTTAGGAATTGAAACAATCTGCCTGTTTATAACATAGCTGTCGTCACTTTCACTTTCATGATTGGGAATATAGTATTCATATTCATATTTTACAGAAGGAATTGAATACAATACAACAGCATCACTTCCTGATGAAGTTGAATAATCTGAAGAATATGTGATTTCCTGCGAATCTGAATATTCGTCGGTAAAGCCGCCTGCAAAGCTTGCTTCTGCTTCAATGCTTGCAAGATCTGTTAAGCCCATAAGGGAGATGTCCTGTTCAAAGGCAATATATGCGCCAACAGAAATTGTTTTTGACGAACCTGTACCTGTTTCAGTACCTTTTGATGTTCCGTATGATGTGGATGACTGTGCATATCCGCCTGATAAGCCTTCCTTATCGAGAAGGTCCTTGAAATATGGCGGTGATGCAAGCACCGCAAGCACTGTCGGATCGCTGTATGTGTAGTAATGCTTGCCTGTATACTTTATATATGCCGTGTCATTATCAGTATTCAGCACAGCATACGGCTTTAAAGCATTAGCATTCGAACCGGCTATTGTACGGTTATTAATCATCTTGCCAGCATTATTACGTTCTTTTCCCTCGTCACAAAATGATTCAAAGTGATCAGAATATTTTCTTATAGAGACAATTACATCATCTCCGTATCCGTCAAAATTTGCAACCTGAGTATTGAATTCAGCAAATTTTTCTCCTAGATAACCTGATTTACTACTTACTGTTCCATTGGTATAATCAATTAATAAGCCGTTATAATAAAGGTATTTATTTCCGTCACAGCTGTACGGAAGAAGATTTATGCATTTATTAAAATACTCCATAGAAGAATAAGTAACAAATTGGGTAAGATTCTTTGAATCCTTATTTATCTCTCTTTTCAAAACATTGCCGTTTTCTTTTTTGGTTGTGACAATAAATTTATCAACCACCATTTTATCATTTATTACGTCACATGCTGAGGCTACAAAAAGCTGATTTCTGTTCTGGCTAATAACGTCACTTATGCAAAGACCGATATTGCGACCATATGAATAAGCTTGCATAATAGCAGGGGGATTCGATATAGTATAATTAAGCGTTTCGATTAAAGCATTTCCCGAATTGTTGCTTCCGAAGGCAATAACACCTTCGCGTTCTGAACCGACAGCATAAGCAAGATCACAAATACCGTCATTGTCGAGATCGCCTGAGGCTAAAGCAACAGATGAAGTGCAGTTTCCTACACCAAACTCGTTCATCTTTACCCAGTATTTCGACGAACTTCCCATATCAAGATATGAATTTTTCTGAACACCCGAACTGACTGAATATTTATAGACATTTATCTTTGAATCGCTGTTTTTCATGTCATAGAAAGCAATATCGTCAGTGCCGTTGCCGTCAAAATCACCGACTGCAAGCTTCATATTGCTCATCATATCTTCCGGCAATATTGCACCACCGCCATTGTCAGCTATTGTGCCTATCTTCATATCCTTGTGTGTAACCGGGGCATTCTCATCATTCAGGCCCTCACGTATACCAAGATAGTAACTTGTATCACTCGGTGAATAATACAGAATGGCATACTGTGACTTCTTGCCTTCTTCATTTCCGTCAAAATTACCTGCGGCCGTAATAAATGCATTACCAACTTTGCAATCAGAATTAATACGAATATCTTTTTTAACATCATTAACATTAAAGTATGTATTGGTGTCTAATTTCCAGTAATCAGTATTCGTCATATTACATATATTACTTATATCAGGGGACACGGCGCTATATTTATAGGTATATTTATAGGTATTATCTCCTATTTTAAGACTTATTTCAAAGCTATTATAAAGAACATTTTCGGTTGTGTATATACATTTTCTTAAATTTAAATGATTCAAGTCTGCATCATTACCATTTGCCACGCATATGTCGTTAACTTCTATGTCGTTAGACGAATTGGGATATCGTACTCCAAGGTATAGTTTATTATCACTTTTGTAGAGTAAAGCATAAATATTACTATTTTCCTTTAAATACAATGCATACACATTTTCAAAACTAATATCAAAAAAAGGAGAATTATAAAATTGTAAATCCAAATTATTAAGATAGACACTTCCGTCTTGCTCGATACCAGTGTTGGATACATTATACCTTTTTATTGCACTATCATTTCCATTATTAAGTCTTGAAAAAGCATAAAAAGTATTAGATTTTTCTTTATCCAATAATAATATAAGATAGTCGTCATTAAAAGAGGCATCGTATGTAGTTTTGAAATTTGTATCTTTCAACGAACCATTTTCATAAGAATACGCCTTTAGGTATTTTCCATCAAAAACTACTATTTTGTCTCCTATACAAATAAGGGCACCACCGTAACCTAATTCATCAAATTTAGAAGACCCACTCAAATTGCATAGATTATAGCCTAAAGGGAAATCTGTTACACTGTCATTAATACATATGTCATTCTCTGCTGTATCTTCATTTTCTCCTCTGACACCAAGATACAGTTTACCATCAAATTTACGGTAAACAACAGCACAATACTTATTTCCACCTGATACCAGACTGTTGTCAGCATAATATTCATAAGTATTCTCGGGAAGATTAAGAGAACCAAAAGAAGATGAATTGAAAAATATATCATCTTCGCTTTCAATCGGGTTCTCAAGAAAAGTGCTATTCTTTTTTTCTACACTGTATGCTTTGTTGTGACCGTAAAGCTTAAAAGAAGAACCACTTTCATCATCAGCAATAAGAAGCTCGCTGACGGGCTTCGGTGTCATAACATTCGTTCCGTACGGATTGGAGATATCGTCATATTCGTCAAATCCTTCCGGAGCTTTGGTTGTGTCAATGCCTATTGCAGACAATGAATTTGCCTGTGCATTTGACGTACTTGCAACTTGTGCTGTGGGTGTGCTGACATTTCCGAAAACATCCGATGAAAAGCAGCTAAGTGTGTTTACTGCTGCCATGATCAGACCTAATGTCGTTGACAGACAGCGTTTTTTAAACTTGTTCATTTCCTTTTCCTTTCTTATACATATTTTGTAACAAACATTTTGGGGACTTATCCCCGGGGACTAAATTACTTAAATTAACCTCCTACCTCTCATTTATATATAATTAACTGATATATACTATCAGATAATATACAGATTTTTATTTTCATTTTTTCCCAAAAAAAACCTGAACAAAACATATGCAGGAGCTTATAAAGTGTTCAGGATTTCGAATTCATATATAAATCTGAGTATTGACAATTAGTCAACTTTTGTTTTTACGCATTTTTTCTATTGTACCGCTTTTTAAGCACAATGTCAAGAGTTATTTTATGATTTGTTGGATTTTTTTATGAACGATGATTTTTAAGAACTTAAGGCGAAAAATACAAAGGAGTATCAAGTTTACAATACACCCATTCTTTACTGTTCAGGATATTTATACCCTTCTAACATCATGTTTCGCTTCAGTTCCTCAACAGTAATACCAAGTCCCACAGAACAGCCTGCAGGAAACCTTTTAATCTTCGCGCTCCGCGTCCTCACGTGCGCACACACAGACGAGCTCTTTAAAGATCCGCATACAACAAAAAAATATTACACTTTTATAATTCACTATACAGGGGTTTATTTCAATAGCCCAAAAAGTGAAATAAATGTGCCACAACCGTCCGTAGATGGCTTATTTACAGGTCTATTCAGCATTATAGTATTTCTTATAAAGTTCATAGTAATAAGCATTCCGACTGCGGCATATATATCAGTCCGAATGCAAAAACGACCCGGCAAATCACCGAATCGTTTTAGAATTCCTCTGTTAATTTTTCTTTAGATTTTTTCTGTCGATTCGACCTGACCCGGCAGTACCTCTGTGAGTTCTTTTTCAAACTCTTCTACCGATACCGCCTTTGCTGCAGCAATAAGCAGGTTCTGAAGTGCATCTTCGTTG
>JAZUJY010000147.1:0-26809 GCA_045643005.1 Oscillospiraceae bacterium
AAAGTGAAGCCGGGGTATAGAAAAAGAGCTTCAGATTTGTTATAATTGAAATTGCCAAACCACAATAAAACAAAGGAGAAGCTCTCATGATTAATAGCATAAGCGATTTTTCATTTAAATTCAATAGTTCTGTGAAATTTATGTAGTTACTCTTGATCAATATTCAGCAAATCCGGAATCTATTTAGTTTTATAATCAAGCTCGTCTATTTTCCATCCATCTGATTCTTTTACAAATTTTATTGTACCATAATAATTGTTATCAGGATCTTCGGCTTCTCTTCCAAGTACAAAGACAGTAAAGGATTTGTCTTTTTCAAATTCTGTTATTTCTGCTTTGTCAGTATGCCAGTTATCAAAAAGAAGACCTTTACATACTTCAATAATATATACTTTTCCGTTGTTTTCAAAAAATCTGAATCTGCCGCATTCTGTTGAATCCAAAAACTTTTTAGTAAAAATAGTGTTAAGATATTCATTATACTCGTCAAGATTTGAAAAACGTTCATCTTTTAAAGGATATGCTGCTGCAGCATGCGGATGTTTTTCATAATCTATTTCAGTATCACTACATTCCTTACCATCTGAACAAATTGTTTCTCTTGTATCCGTATCGACCCACAATATATCATCAGCTTCAGAATTGACTTCTATTCCATAATCAGTTATAAGATATAAAGCTTTATTGTAAATATCAATATTTTTAACAAATATATCCAGAAGCTCTTTTTTATACTCTTCATCATTCAGGTTATCTGATGTTATATTTGATTTTGTTTCTTCAGTCTCTGTAATTTTTGTTTCTGCTGCTGTTGCTTCGGTTACTTCCTCTGTTGATGCTACAGTTACTTCAGCAATTGATGTATCTGTATTATTGCTTATGCTGATGTCATCCTCATTATCGCATCCTGTCAGTGAAATTGCTGCAACTGCTGCTGTTAAAGCAAGTACAGTTTTAAAATTGATTGATTTGTTCATTTTGTAACTGGCTCCTTTGATTAAAAAAAATTATTAAATGCTTCGCTTCAACAAGCAGAGGCACGCTCTGTCCTCTGCACTGATGTAGCGTTTTGATGGATATATTATATCATATATATCATACGGATTTACAAAAATTACAAATTTGTAATAAAATATATCGTATTTAATACATTTATTTCTTTTTTGTTAGTTGCTTTTATTGATATTTCTGCACTTATTTTACTTCAGAGCCGTCCCGTTTGATCAGTGTATCCCGAGTTTGCCACTTAAAAAGCCGTCAAATCCTAATAAAATCAAGGATTGACGGCTATAATTTTATAATTTTTTTGTGTGCATATTTTTAGAAAATTTTTACAGCTCAGGATGTTCAATTAACATGCTGTTCAAAGTTCTTTGTTTAAATATCTGATAAGCATCCAAAAAGTATTTAAATATTGCCGACAGCGTAAAAATATGTTATACTTAAAATAAAAAACATCAGGGGGAATAAATATGCAGTTAAATAAAGGATATTCAGACAAACTCGGAAAATTTCTTGAAACCGATAAAAAATTTGAACTCTGCTTTGATATTTCCGGAAATGCTGACTATGACATATGCTGCTTCGGACTGGACAGTGAAAATACTTTAGCTGATGAACGGTATATGATATTTTACAATCAGAAAAGAGCTCCTCACGGTTCTGTAAAACTAACTGATGATAAAAATTTTTCTGTTGATCTTTCAAAGCTTTCAAACAATATTTCACGTTTATTTTTCACCATAAGTACGGATTCTGAAAAAAACATGAAGGAAACTGAGCGTCTTTCAATGAAGCTTCTCCGGAACAACATATGTGTGTTTGAAAATACTATGCAGAAGGCTGATTTTACAAACGACAAAGGACTTTTGTATTTTGAACTTTTTTATCATGATGAGTGGATGTTTTCATTTGACTGCAAAGCTTTCGGCGGAGGAATTGCTGAGCTTCTGAGATATTTCGGTGCAGAACCCTCAGAAGAATACACACCGACTCTGAAGGAACCGGCAAATGTTCCATCAGAACGTTTTTCGCCTTCGCTGCCTGAAGAAAATTCAGGTGATGAGACCTATAATACTCCGCTTGAGAAAAAGCTCTGCTCTTTTGCGCCTGAGCTTATCAGTCTGGCACAGCCTCTTCTGAATGCGGCAGACCTCTGTGAGACCAAGGATATCACAGCTAAAATCGTTCTCTGTCTTGACATGTCAGGATCGATGTATCCGAGATATACAAACGGAACAGTAGCTGAAGTTATAAACAGGACTATTCCGGCAGCTCTTCTTTTTGATGACGATCTGAAAATCGAAACATGGTTTTTCGGATCCACAGCAAAAAAAATGCCGGATATAACGCTTGAAAACTACAGAAAGGCTCTTCCTTCAAACTGGGAAAAACTAATGAAAAAACTCGGATACTCAAACAATGAGCCTTATCTTATGAGTGAAATAATCAGCGAACACAAAAAAAGCACCGTTCCTGTTTTCGTTATGTTTATCACTGACGGCAGCATAGACAAGGGCTTAAGTATAAGAAAGCTCCTTGTTGAATCATCATCCATGCCGATTTTCTGGCAGTTCATCGGTGTTGGCGGCTCTCGCTATGATGAACTTGAAAACTTCGATAAAATCGAAGGACGCATAGTTGACAACGCAAATTTCTTCGCCATAGAGGACTATCTTAAAACCACACCTGCTGAATTGTATCAGCTTCTTCTCAAAGAATTTCCTTTATGGTACAGATCCGCTAAAAAAGCAGGAATTGTCTGAGCATGCTTCACTGATAAAAAACACATATAAATCATTGACTTATCAAACGCAAATGTGTATAATTTAAATTGTCTATCAAAATAAATCTGTGACTTTAAAAAGTCCTGACTTTTAGGAGCTGGTATATTGAATAATAAACGTCAGAATTTAAGATTTGACCGCGTGCTGATCGCTGCCGGTGCCCTTATAGTCGTAATGATCATAATTGGAATTACTTTGAATCTTATTACAAAATCAATTGAAAACAAAAAATCAACACCTCATCCGTCTTCCGGCTCAGATTCAAGTTCCATGGTCGTTTTCAAATCTGTTGATCTTGAATATGAAAATCAATATCTTAACATCAGCAGTATTCACGAAGGAAATCTGATCCTTGTAAATGATGAACACCAATATGAAAAAACAGCTGACTCAAAAACAGAGCTTGCAGTTATTGATGATAATAAAAATCCTTATTACGGATCCAAAAGCCTTACGCTTACGATGGAAAAAAATGCGTTAAAAGCCCTTAACAACATGACAGAGGGTTTCTTTAAAGATAATAATCTGAAAGAACCAACCGGAAAAACAGGGATCATGATCAAAAGCGCATTTATTTCTCAGGAAGAACAGAATATTATTTACAATCAGGCTCTTGACAACGTTATTAAAATGAGCAAGGGCGGTTTTTCTGAGCATCAGACCGGTCTTTGCGTTGATCTTTCATTCTCATCAAACAACAGCATAACAGAGCTCGAATATGAAAAATGGTTTGCTGATAACTGTTTCAAATACGGTTTTATTATGAGATATCCTGAAAACAAATCATCTGTTACCGGCATCGAAAATCATGAAAACCACTTCAGATATCTCGGACTTCCGCATGCTTACTACATTACTCAGAACGGTCTGACACTTGAAGAATATCTCGAAGAACTGAAAAAATACTCTATCTCAAACAAATTATGCTTTTCTTTTAATTCCAAACAGTATGATATATACTATGCAAAAGCAAAGCCTGTCGAAAACGACAGCCAGAAATGTGAAGTTTGCGTTCCGAGAGATAACTCATCGACATTTTCAACTATTTCCGGAAACAATGTTGACGGATTTATCATTACAACTGAAAAATAAAAAAACAACTGTTGGGATACAGTGGCTCTCTGAGCTTAAAACGGTATCTCAACAGTTTTTTTATCCCGTAATTCGCTCTGAAATCAGGATGAGTTACGGGATATTTATTCTTAGTCAATTATTAAATGCTGTGTTTTGTTTTTTTAAGATCTTTTCTGCAAAGGATTCGCCATCTGACTGATATCCTGCATCAAAAATGTCACTAACCGAAGCTGCAATATCTGCAAATGAATTACGAGTTTTCAGATCAACAGGGGCTATATGCTTTCCGTAAACCAGTAGAGGCGTACATTCTCTGGTGTGATCAGTTCCGCTGTAGCAAGGATCACATCCGTGGTCAGCTGTTATCATTACAACATCGTCATCATGCAATTTTGAAATGAATCCTGACAGCCATGAATCAAATTCGTTCAGGGCTTTTGTATATCCTTCAGGATCTCTTCTGTGACCATAAAGCATATCAAAATCAACAAGGTTTATAAAACAGAGACCTTTGAAATCTTTCTCAAAAAACATGTCGGTCTTCGTAAGTCCGTCGGTATTTCCGGCAGTTCTGACAGTTTCAGATATTCCTTTTCCTGCAAAAATATCGTATATTTTTCCTACAGCAAGAGTATCGGTTTTATTTTTCATAAGAGCATCAAGTATTGTCTCCTTCGGAGGCTCAAGCGAAAAATCATGTCTTCCGGAGGTCCTTACAAAATCAGGAAAGGTACCGTTGAAGGGTCTTGCTATAACTCTGCCTACGCCGTGTCTTCCGGTGAGTATTTTTCTTGCTTCTTCACAGTACTTGTATAAAAGCTCTGTCGGAACTATGTCCTCATGTGCTGCGATCTGGCATACGCTGTCGGCAGAGGTGTATACTATAAGGGCACCGGTTTCAAGGTGTTCTTTGCCGTAGTCGACTATTACCTTTGTTCCGGAGTATGGTTTATTGCACAGAATTTTTCTGCCGGTTGCTGCTTCAAGTTTTTGAATTACGTCTTCGGGGAAGCCGTCAGGGTATACGGGAAGCGGGTTTTCTGATACTACGCCGGCTATTTCCCAGTGACCTATTGTGGTGTCTTTTCCGGCTGATTTTTCATTTATGCGAGCATATGCACCTATTGGGTTCTGATATTTTTCTCCGATGTTGATGTTTTCTATGTTAAACAGACCGAGGGAACGCATTGTTGGAATGTTTAGATTTCCGGTGTTATAGCAGGATGAGAGGGTGTCGGCTCCATAGTCGCCGAATTTTTCTGCATCGGGGGCTGAGCCGATTCCGAAGCTGTCAAGGACAAACAGGAATATGCGGGTTGGTTTTTTCATGATTTCACCTCATTATTTATGTTTTGTAAATTCTTAAGGGGATGCAGGGCTTTGCGGTTGCCCTGCACCTTCGCTATTTTTTTGTTTTGGGGGTTTGATTTTTAGTTTTACTTAACGGGATGCAGGGCTTTGCGGTTGCCCTGCACCTTCGCTATTCGGCGTTGAAAGCGGTCAGGGCGGCGCTGGCGCCGATTCGGGCGCAGCCGGATTCGGCGTAGGAGATGAAATCTTCGCGGGTGCGGATGCCGCCGGCGGGTTTTATTTTTACTTCGGGGGATATGTTTTGTTTGAAGAGGTCGATATCGGAGAGAGTGGCGCCGGAGGAGCCGAAGCCGGTGGAGGTTTTTATGAAATCGGCTTTTACTTCGGTAACTATCTTACACATTTTTATTTTTTCTTCTTCGGTAAGATAGCATGTTTCGATGATGACCTTCAGAATACTGCCTTCTGAAGCTTCTCTGACAGCTGTGAGCTCGGCTTTTATTTTGTCAAAATCATTATTTTTAACATCACCGATATTTATGACAATATCTACTTCATCAGCACCGTCCCTGATCGCTGCTTTTGTTTCAAATACTTTTACTTCTGTTGTATTGTATCCGAGCGGAAATCCGATGACGGTGCAGATTTTTAATGAATCCTTGTATTCTTCCTTTACTCTCTTTACATATGAAGGCGGAATACATACAGATGCCATATTGTTTTCAACTGCTTCATCACACAGTTTCTTAATTGCCGGATAATCGGCAAATGCTTTTAACTGCGTATGGTCAACCATTTTAAAAATATCTTTTTTATCCATTTTCTTCATTCCTTTTCTCATATTTATTTTTTTCAATGACTGTTCTTTCCTTAATGATATTATACTTTAATCTTATAAAATATGCAATAAGTATATTCGATAAACAAAAACGGCCGCCGAAAAGGCAGCCGCTTTTGTTGAAAGAGGTTAGTATTTATTAAGCGCAGTGTTTACCTGCTGATATTAGCGATTTATTTCCGGAATATGAATTGTCCATATTTATCATACTCCATTCCTTTTTGCTGCCTTCATAGTAAATATTGATCAGATTCAAACATCCGCAAAATGCAGCGCTTTCAATTGTTGTAACACTTCTTGGAATTGAAATGTCAGTAAGACTCCGGCAGTATAAAAATGCAGATTTTGAAATTTTAGTGACGCCCTTGAGAATCGAAACGCATCTCATTTCGAAACAGCATTCAAAAGCAAATTCTCCGATTCGTGATACACTTCCGGGAATTGCAACATTTTTCAGATGAGTACAGTATCCGAAAGCGTAATCTCCGATTATTTCCGTCTTTCTGGAAAGTGAAACATATCTGAGTCCGCTGCAATTGTAAAACGCATAGTCTTCTATAATACGAACACTTTCAGGAAGTATCGCACATTTCAGGAACCGGCATGAATTAAAAGCGTTTTCAGCTATTTTCACTGTCTTGTCCGGAACTGTAAATGTATCATACTTCTTTTCAGCAGGATACAGTATCAGCTCTGTAAGAGTGCTGTTGTAAAGAATGCCGTGCTCTGAACGATATTTGCTGTTATTAAGACTGACATTTATGTTTTCAAGAGAAACACAACGGTAAAAAGCCTGTTTCTCAATGTCGTTTACATGTTCGTTTATATATACAGACTTCAGAAAATCACATTTGTAAAATGCATGTTTTTCAATAACAGAAACGTACTCAGGAACATAGAAGCCTTCCTCTGTTCTTCCTGACGGATACACCTTCAGAGATTTCCTGTTTCTGTCAAATAATACACCGTTATATGAAAAATATGATTTGTTTCCTGCTGCAACATTTACCATAAGCAGAGATGAACATCCGCAAAAAGCTGAATCGCCGATAAGCTCGGCTGTTGCCGGGATATCAATGTGTTTGAGCAATGAACATCCCATAAAAGCGTTGTTGCCTATAACAACTGTTTTTGAGCTGATACGAATACTTATCAACTCACTGCAGTTATAAAAGGCCTGATCACCGATAGATACAACTGAATCAGACATATCTGCATATCTTAAACTCATATTTCCGTAAAATGCACCGTCTGAGATCTTCTCAACTTCTTTCGGTATCACATATGCAGAATCTTTTTTTCCTGCCGGATATACAAGTAAGCTTTTCCGGTCCTTTGAAAACAAAACGCCCTCAAAATTTGAACTGTATCTTTGGTTTTCCTCTGAAACTGATATTTTACGAAGAGATGTACACCGTTCAAATGTATGTTTTTCAATATTCTCTATTCCTGACGGAATACCTATTATCTCAGTTTTGGTATTAAGACAAAATGCACTGCTGTTTATCCGGTCGACCTTGTAGTCGCTGCCGTTATATTTGATAATCTCAGGAATTATTATCTCTATATCTGTACCTGAGGAACCGGTAACCACTGCAGTCAGTGAATCGCTTTTTTTATAAAGTGTATATACAATTCCGGAAATATTGATATCTTTAGCTACGATCATTTTTCCGTTTTCTATTCCGAACAGTTCATCTGCAAGAGATTTCAGTAACGCATCTCTTGAATTCAGACTTGCTGAAGGAGCACTATGTTTATCCATTTTATAATCACCCTCCTTTTAAATCCCTATACTATAATATTCGACAGAAAGTGCAGATTATAAACCCCTTTTCAACATATTTTCAACATTTTTTTCGCCAATTTTTTTATTTTTTCTTCAAAATAGTCTAACATATTTATCTTTTTTACTAAAATTCAGAAATCGCTTGTTATTCCATTCACAGTTTCATTTAAAAGATCAAAAAAAGTTCAGGGCATACAGACTGCCCTGAACTTTTTTTAAAATCCCATAGAATCTTCTTCTATAATTCCATAATAATCTGAATCCTTCACCGGATCTCTGACACCTTCAAGCTCAAGAGCTTTTTTAAACTGTGTCTCATACAATTCCTTGTATACACCATTTAATTCAAGCAGCTCGTTGTGAGATCCCTTTTCTTTGATAACGCCGTCTTTTACAACCATTATTGCATCGGCTTTGAGGATAGTAGATAATCTGTGTGCAATAACAAGACTGGTCCTGCCCTTCATAAGCATTTCAAGTGCATCCTGAATAGCATTTTCTGAAATCGAATCAAGAGCTGAAGTTGCTTCATCAAGTATCAGTATCTTCGGATCCTTTAAAATTACTCTTGCAATAGATAATCTCTGCTTTTCTCCGCCTGAAAGCTTAAGTCCCCTGTTTCCGACCTCTGTATCATATCCGTCAGGCTGAGCCATGATAAAATCATGGATGCTTGCTTTTTTACATGCCTCCATAATTTCCTCATCAGTTGCATCGTCCTTTGCATACAGAAGGTTTTCTTTTATGGTACCGTTGAACAGATATGTTTCCTGCGATACAACGCCGACACACGATCTCAGATAGAACAGATCATAATCCTTTACGTCAATGCCGCCGATCTTTACGCTTCCGGAATTTACATCATATAGTCTCGGAATGAGATTTACCACAGTTGACTTTCCGGATCCTGAAGGTCCGACGATAGCATACATCTGTCCGCCCGGAACAGTAAAGTTTACATCCTTTAATATCAGACTGTCTGCAGCTTCATCATTTTTTCCGTCTGATGATCTCTGACCGTAGCCGAAAGCAACATGCTCATATGAAATATCCTGCTTTGTAATATCTTTTGTCTCGCCGTTTTCAGGTGACTGTATATCATTTTTCATATCAAAGTAGTCAAAAATACGTGTAAACAATGCAAGACTTCTTGTAAACTCAACACTGAGATTCAGAAGGTCCTGCACAGGTCGGTAAAGTCTGTTGATGAGAGCCACCATAGCCGTAATAGTACCTACTGTAAGAGTATCATCAATATGAGAAATAATAAGATATCCGCCTGCAAAATACATCAGAAGCGGTCCTACCTGTACGAACATGCCCATAACCACACGAAACCAGCTGCCGCTCCGCTGCTCCTTCATGCTGATGTTTACGGATTCTTTATTTACCTTTACAAAACGGTCATATTCCTTTTCCTCACGGGTAAACAGCTTTACAAGCATGGATCCGGAAACGCTCAGTGTTTCATTTATCAGCTGATTCATCTCATCATTTTTCGCCTGTGACTCAGTTCGTAACATCCACTGCTTTTTTCCAACTTTTTTCGTCGGCAGTATCAGCAGAGGGATTATCAGCATTCCAACTATTGCAAGCTTCCAGTTCATTGAAAACAGGGCAACAACTGTTGTAACAAGTGTTGCTGTATTTCCTACGGCATTTGAAAGAGTATTGGAAATGATAGTGCTGACACCGCTGATATCAGTATTCATCCTTGTTATTATATCGCCCTGCTTTTCAGTCGTGAAAAATTTGTGGGGCATATACTGAAGATGATGATACATCTGATTTTTCATATCAAAAATGATATGGTTTGATATCCATGAGTTGATATAATTTTCAAGAACTCCTATTACCTGGGACGTTATAAGTGTCGCAAAGGCAATAAACAGAAGTTTGATAAGAAGCTGCATATCTTTGCCGCCAAGTGCATCGTCAACTATACGCCCTGTTATTATCGAAGGCAGAAGTCCGATGACTGCAGACAGCAAAATTGCAATAAAAACAAAGATAAACTGGACCGTATAAGGTTTCAGATATCCGAATATTCTTTTTAAAAGCTTCATACTGACTCCGGGCATATTTTTCTTTTCTTCCTCTGTCAGAAAGCCCCTTGGTCCAAGTCCTGCTCTCGGACCGCCCATTCCGCCTGCCATATTATCACCCCTGAATTTCTCTTTTTAATTTAGTTAAAGCCGTTTAGTTTGTTTTTCACCATTATTGATTTATAATCAACAAATGAAACATCCAGATCAACATCTGTTTTTATTCCGTTTTTTCGTCCTGTACATGAATACTGCCACATTGTGCATTCAGTATCCGGCTCTTTTAGTGATGACGAATAATTTGCATACCAGATATCGTACTTTGCAGTAAGCCGGTCCATCTCAAGAAATCTCTGAGGAAAATCCTTGTTTGTATATACCATCGGATAGTATCCGTTTGCATCAATTACATCAAGAAATGCGATCATGGTATCTGTGCATGCTGCTTTGTCATAAGCAAGAGGATTGCTGTAATTTGGTTCACTTCCCAGCGTTCTGTATTCAAAATCATATACAACAGGATATTCCAGCTTATAATCTTTAATAAAGCTCAAGCACGCTTCTGCTTCCTTTACTGCTTCCTCAGGACATGTCGCATTTGCAAACCAGTATATGCCCACCTGCACGCCTGCTTCCTTGGCACCTGTGATGTTTCTGATAAATGTCTGTTCTATCTCGGTCCCTTCACCGGCTTTTATCATTACAAAATCAATTCCTGATAATGCTGCAGTTTTCCAGTCTATAACATCCTGCCATCTTGATACATCAACTCCGTCAAAACGTGAAACCGTTTCATCCGTATCTATTATTTTATCACCGGCCTTAAGAAGAAACTGTCCGAGAAGTGTATAATCCTTTGGATCTATGCTTCCATCCTTATTTATATCAAGAGTTGTTCTCCAGTTAGTCACACTAAAATGCGGAGCGCCTTCAAGAATGCTTCTTTTCAGGTGCATTCTGTCAAACACATTTACGCATCCGTCACCGTCAAGATCGCCAATTTTTAAACTGACATCAGCTTTTACACTGTTTTGACCGGATAACGGTAAAATAAGCAATGTAAAAGCCAATACTCCTGCACTTACTGCTCTTATAAATTTCTTTCTTTTTTCTGACATTTGAATAACCTCGCTTTGGTAGTAATAAACTATATAAAAATACAAAAAACAAGACCGAAGAACTAAGGTCCTTGTTCCCCGGTCTGATGTATTTTTTTATCTTTAAATCAATTTTTAATAGCCAAGCTTTTCCCCTACAATTATTACCTTGATCCTGTCTTTTTCTCTCTGATGACCGGTAATAAGATAGCTGCAGCAGATCCTTCCGTCTGCATCGCATCCTTCTGTTATATTATTCAATCCGTCAGGAGCAACTGAACAGCAGCCTTTTTCATAGCAATATGATGCACAGGTAAGTCTCTGGCTGTTTGCAGGAGCTGTAATTGTCTTTACTCTGTTTACAGCTTCATCAAGATTGTTTACGATCTTGTTATATCCAACAACTATTATAACTGACTTAGGTCCGTAAGTAATTGCAGCTATACGGTTTCCGTTTCCGTCTACGTTATAAAGTTCACCGTTCTCAGTTACAGCATTTGAACTGCAGATATATGCATCTGCGGCAAAAGAAGCTCTGTACAAAGTATCCAGCTTATCAGTGTCAACTGAATGTCTGTCAAGATATTTGTACTTGTCTGATTTGAGGAAATCAATTACCCCGCATTCCTCAAGTGTTACAGAACCGCCTGTTGCGACAACATCCCCTGTCTTAAGTATATTACTGATTATAGTAAGAACTTCAACTTTAGATTCTGCATAATGAAATTCCATGTTATTTTTCTTCAAAGCTTCAGCAGTTCTGTTGATCCGGTTTAAAATAACACTTTTCATATTTTCGTCCATAATAAAACTCCCTTCAATAATGCCTATACAAGCATTTAGTTATAATGACCTTTATAATTAAATTATACACGTTTTTTTTATATTTGTCGATAGTTTTTTTATATTTTTATCTAAGAAAATAACATTTTAACTTTGTTACAAACATTTTACGAATAAATTGTGCATATTGATAACTCGTCCTAAAAAATGTAAATACATATCCTTCACTGGCAGCTTTATCCTGCAATACTAAAAAAAATATAATAATACTCTTGCAAGTTCAACAAACTATCATGTATAATAAATACCGGAGGTGTACTTCAAAAATGACAATAAACAAATCAGAATGCCCTGACTTTTTAAACGATTATATTTTCTATCTCCGTATTGTAAAGGGACGTTCAGAAACGACAGTAAATGAATATTATATAAATATAAGACTTTTCTTAAGATATATTCTCATGATGAAGAAAAACCTTGATATTCCGATAGAAGCTATAAAAATAAATGAATTTCCAAAGGAAATGCTAAAAGAGATCTCGTTAAAGGACATATACGATTTTGAGTTTTATCTGGCTGACGAACGCGGCAACGGAAATGCTGCGAGAGCAAGAAAGGCTGCTGCTCTGAGAAGTTTTTTTACCTACCTCACAAAGAGAGCAAACATTCTTGAGACAAATCCTATAATTGATCTCGAAATGCCGTCAGTAAAAAAAGCTCTCCCTAAATTTCTCACACTTGAGGAAAGCCTGCGTCTTCTGTCATCAGAGTCGTTCGAAAATCCGGAACGTGACTTCTGCATCATTACACTGTTTTTAAACTGCGGGATGCGACTCAACGAACTTGTAAGCATCAACCTTGAGGATATAGATTTTGAGGAAAAAAGGCTGCTTCTGAAGGGCAAAGGAAACAAGCAGCGTATGATCTACATAAACGACTCATGCGTTGATGCCATAAATGCATATCTGAAGTCAAGAAAAAATCCCCCTGAGGAACCGCATGCGCTGTTTTTGAGCAGAAAAAAGCGCAGGATAAGCAGGAGGAGAGTTGAGCAGATAGTTGAAAAGGTCTTAAATGATACAGGGCTCGGGAACCGCGGTATTTCTCCGCATAAGCTGCGTCATACGGCAGCTACTCTGATGTATCAGCACGGCGGGACGGACACACTTGTTTTAAAGGAAGTTCTGGGACATGCAAGTATATCAACTACTGAGATATATACACATCTTTCTGATGATCAGAAAAAGAACGCTGCCGAAACAAATCCGCTTTCAAACGTTCACAGAAGAAAACAAAAAACCAGGGATCAGTAGATCCCTTTATTTAAAATATCTTTGACCTGCCGTGACGGAATTCCGGCAACCTGAAATTTGTTCTTTGCAAATATCAGGTTTGCTTTCCTGCCGGCAGGTTTTTTATATATTTCCTCATATTCTCTGTATTTTTCAGAGAGAAAATGTGCTTTCTGATTTGACGAGCCTCTCAATCCCTTATCGTCATCAAGTGATTCGATATATTCGCCGTCAATCAGGATATCTGTGTAGTGTGACAGTAATTCCTTTATATATTTTTCGTCTGAATTTATAAGTTCTTCTATTTTGTAGCCGGTGTAGATTATTACACCGGTTTCGGGTTTGAAGGAAAGTATTTCGGAAAGAAGCTTATATAGTTTGTCAGCCTGATAAAACGGTTCTCCGCCGCTGATGGTGATTCCTTCGGTGTCTGAAGACAATATCATCGAGGCAAGGTTTGAAATTTTTTCTGACCGTCCGCCGGTCAAAGGCTGCAGTTCCGGTGCTATACATCCTTTGCATCCGCGTTCACATCCCTGAAGCCAGAGAGCGAAACGTGTACCCGGTCCGAGGCACGAGGTGGATTTTAAGTACCATCCTATCCGTATCTCAGACGAAGGTGCTAACTGTTTTATTATTCCCATAGTTTGATCCCCTTTTATGATTTTGATTTTATCCTTATAACAACACAGAGGATATTCCCCACCTCTGTATGCGGCGGGGGGATATCTTCCCGTTCAGTCGGAGTACAATCTCCGACTGTTTGGTCAGCGATTCTGCGAATCACCTCTGCTTGTTAAAAGCAGAGCTTTGAATACTTTAGGTTTATTACATTTTTGTAATTTACCGGATACAGCTTTCAAATAAAACTGACAGGATTCCACCTGATCATCATCTCTGATTTTCATATTTTTTATTGTGAAGTTTAAATAATCAAGTGAATCTCCATCACCGTAAAGAACATGCTGCGAAATAAAAAATCTCTGTGTCTGAGATAAGACAAAGAGATTTATAAATCAATTTTCAACTATCCATTCTTCAACAGTTCTGCTCTCACTTGATATATTTACACCTATCTTATGTAATTTTCGTTTGTCATCAAGATACGGAACAGCATACTGCTTTTCTTCTATCTGCTTTAACGCATCTTCTGCGCTGCCGTCAAGCTTGAATTCAAATATAAACACATCATTGTCTGTTTCAATGATCACATCCGCTCTTCCCTTGCTGTTCGGCTTTTCTATAAGTGTTGTGTAGCATCCGAGCATCCTGTTTATCAAATAGAACGTATATGAAAAATGTGTTTCAAAATCCTTTGCTCTTTCATCCTTGTTGGCTTCATACGGTATTGATGACAGAAATGATGTAAATGCATCACGTACTCCGTCAAGGTCGCACCTTCTCAGCATACGGCTTATTTTCAATATACGGCAGTCCAAATCGTCATTGTCTTTTTTGAAATATCCGTTTGCTATAAGTGTTGCAAGTCCGCTCTTTACTTCATCATTAGGAAAATCAAGTCTGTATACTTTGTCTGTTTTATCATATCCTTTAATTGTAAGATATCCGCTCTGATACAGCATTGCAAGCGGATTTTCCTCATCGGCACTATAATCGACAAAATATTTTGACTTATACTCCTCTGCAAGAAGCTTCTGCATATTTATGTTATGACCTTCCAGAAGCTTTACAAGATATGTCGGCGTTCCTGATTTATACCAGTAATCTTCTGTTTCCATTTTGTTAAATGCATTTATTATACTGAATGGGTTATATATGTCTGCTTTCAGATTATTGCTGAAATGATATCCGTCATACATTTTCTTCAGTATCAGTTTCATTTTTTCTGCTGTGCATTCCATCTTTTCTGCAAGTTCTTTTATTGGTTCAGCAAAATATGAGTACAGTTCTTCTTCTGTTATTCCGCAAATTGCATCATATCTGCTGTCCATACTGATATCATACGGCTGATTAAATCCTGAAAATACTGACACCTGACTGAATTTTGTAACACCGGTCAGAAATACAAAACGAAGATTGGCATCTGCTTCCTTAAAAGTACTGTAAAAGCCTTTGAGTGTCTCCCTGTTTTTTTGCTCCTGTTCTGTTCCTAGTACATCGAGTATTGGTTTATCATATTCATCTATCAGAACAACGACCTTACGACCGTTTTTTTCTTCAGCAGCTTCAAGTACATGTTTAAAGCGGTCACTTATGGTCTGACATAGTTCATCAGCACCATATTCTCTTTCCCATTCTCCAATCAGTTTATTGATTTTTTTCTCCAGCTCATCACACTTTGTGTAATCTCCGCCTGCAAAATCCACTCTGAAAACCGGATACTTATCCCAATCCTTCTCCAGTCCATCAATCTTTAATCCCTTAAACATTTCTTTTTTTCCTGAAAAATACGCTTCAAGTGTGCTTATAAGCAATGATTTTCCGAATCTTCTTGGACGCGAAAGAAAACATACATGCCCCTGTGCAAGATTATATACTAAATCTGTTTTATCTACATATACATATTTGCCGTTTATTATTTCATCAAACGTCTGTATACTTATCGGATACCTCATTTTGTTTTCCTCCGTTCATAGCAATCTATTTTTTATTATACCATAATATATAATCATATTCAACATAAACCAATGGTTCAGATGCTTTGATTTTGGTTTATGGTGGAGGCATAGGGATTGCAGGGCTTTGCGGTCGCCCTGCACCTTCGCAGGTTCATTCGCTTGATTTTGTTTGTGATATTTTTACTTGCCGGGAGCGCTTAGGTGGTTGCAGGGCTTTGCGGTCGCCCTGCACCTTCGCGGGCACATTCGATTGTTTATTCACTAATATTTTGGAGATCGGAGTCTTTTGGATAATGGCGGACGGTGTGGATGTAGAAGATGACGGAGAGGATGGTGGCGGTGAGCCAGCTGATTGGCCAGGAGAGCCAGATGCCGCGGGCGCCGCAGAAGGAGGAGAAGATGTATGAAAGGACTACTCGCATTATGAGGTCGGTGAAGGTTGAGGTCATAAACATCCACATTTTTTCAGAACCGCGAAGGACACCGTCGCATATGAGTTTGGTGCAGACGGTGAAGTAGAATGGGGTTACTATTTTCAGAAATTCAACGCCGGTGTCAAGGGCGAGACCGGTGTTTCCTTTTTCCATGAACATTCTTACGAATGGTCCTGCAAAAACGAAAAACAGGATGAAGAACATCACTGATACGGAAAGGGCGAATATGAGACCGGCTTTGAAGCCCTGTCTTACTCGTTCACTTCGCTTACAGCCCAGATTCTGTGCTGTGAAGCTGGAGATTCCGTTGCCGAGAGTGCTGAAGCTTGTAATGGCAAATGTGTTGAGCTTGATGGCTGATGAATAGCCTGCAACTACTGATGAACCGAAATAATTTACTCTTTTCAGTACAAAGAGATTTCCTACCGATACAAAGCTCTGCTGAAGGATGCTCGGAACGGCGATCCTTAAAATAAATACGAATTCTTTGAAGCTGAAAACAGGTGATTTGACTGATGTTATTGTTTTTAACCTTTTTTTCAGGATGATCAGTGAAAATATACATGCCGCTCCCTGCGCGATAAATGTCGCCCATGCAACTCCGGCTACACCAAGATCAAAATTGATCACAAATACAGCATCAAGTATGATATTTCCTATCGATGAGCCTATGAGAAGATACAGAGGTGTTTTGCTGTCACCTATGCTGTTGAAAACGCCTGTCGCGACGTTATAAAGAAACAGGAACACAAAACCGCCGAGATAGATCTTAAGATACAGTACGCTGTCGGAAAAAATATTGTCCGGAGTATCCAGGATCTTCATAAGACTCTTACTTGATAAAAGCCCCGGAATAGTCAGTATGACTGATAAAACGAGTCCTGAAATAAGTGAAGTGGAAATACAGGTCTTCGTTCTCTGCATGTTTGAGCTTCCGAAGTTTTTGCTTATCACGACCATACACCCTATCTGAAAGCCCATAGCAACTGCCATAAATATCATGGTTACAGGATATGATGCCCCGACTGCGGCAAGTGCATCCTCGCCTGCATAGCGGCCTGCTATTACACTGTCAGCAATACTGTATATCTGCTGAAATACTACACTGATGAAAAGAGGAATTGTGTAGCTGATAATTACTTTTCGCGGATTTCCTTCTGTAAGATTTTTTGTCATTTTGGTATAGAAACACGCCTTTCAAATTATGCTTTTTAATTGCCACTCTTAAGTATACAGTATTTTCTTGTTTTTGTAAATAAAAATACTGCACGCATTTTCCTTCATTTTTCAGAAAATATTTTCAGAAGAAAACAAAAGATCAGCTGTCCATAATGAACAACCGATCCTTTGATCTGAATTTATTTAAAATACTCTGTTAAGTTTACAGGCTCTCACCTTGGCTTATCCGCTCCCTGAAAATCATTTTCCTCGATTGACAGATATGCTCTCAGATCTTCCATATCATAAAAATTTGAATTTTTAGAAATATATAAATTATCGCATTTGTAAAATATGCCTTTATCTCCTCCTGTAATCGAATATCCGTCTTTTTCTCTGGTAATATAAAAAGCATACTCCTTGTTTATTATCGGCACTTCTCCGCTGTATACGATCTCATGATAATATGTATTGTCTATCTCTTCATCAGATTTATGGTCCCCGGCTTCTCCGTATTTTCCGCCCTCCATTGCAAGGATCTCTCCACAGCTGTCACGCATTGAAATATATCCGCCGAGCATGTAAAGATCGAGCGTTTCACCGTTTGCAAACTCCCCTTTTTCATCGCCGGTCACTGTTATTTTTATATCTGTAACTGCATGTTTTCCGTTCTCGTATGAGCCTTCTGCGATGCTCGTAATATTTTCAACTTTTCCTGTGACTATATTGTCAGAACACATACCTACATTTTCCATCTGGTTAAAATCATAGGCAAATTCATAACACGGTTCCCATTCAATAATAGTTTTTCCTTCAAGCTCTTCCGGCGTTTCATAAGGCACAAATAATTTTTCAGGGTAATACTCGTTATTTTTCCATACTCCGTCGATAGTAATATCCTCAGTTTTTGAAGGGATCAGCTTTCCTGTCAGCACTGAAAAATCTTCAGGAGCTGCAGTGTTAAATCCCGCTGACCATATTTTATCGGAGACCTTATATCTGACATCATTTTCGCCATCAGAATACTGAACGATATGATTTCCTCCAAATATGAGCCTCAACTTTTTTTCGCCGTCCTTTACAAATATTAACCCTGTTTCGCCCTCCGCCATATCCTCGTCTGTTTCGATCCATTTTTCGGAATTGAATATTTCAGAAAGCTCCTCTGCTGTCTTTTGTTCAACTTTATACAGATATGGAACATAAGCGACTGATGTACATCTTATTTCACATTCAGAAATATCTCCGAATGGTGTCATAAGCTCTGTTTGGGATATATCAGATGATACAATATTGTCATCTTTGTTTTTCAATGCCTTGTTTAATAAAAATCCTCCTGTCACAATTACGGCAATACATGAAACAGCTGCAAGAATTTTTGCAAATGAAAACTTTTTATATCTTACTACGTTGATTTTTTCTGCTTTTCCGCCGTCTGAGGCATAATTTTTTATTGAATTGTATTTCTCCTCTGTCTTTTTATATAACCTTGAAATATCTTTGTCCGACACAGCTCTGAAGTTGTCTGAAAGCTTCTGGATATTGTCATTGTCTGTATTTTCAAGTCTGTCAAGATCAAGTTCTTTCATATCAGATCACCTCGTTTACAAATTTTAAAAATATCCACTCAAATTATATTTTTTAACTTTTCCTTTAGTTTTTTCACAGCCCTGCTGCTTCTCATTCTGACATTTTCAGGTGTCAGTGATACCATATGCGATATTTCATCTGAAGAACGACCGTAGTAATATTTTTGAATTATTATAGTCGAATCAGGTTCTCCAAGATCAATGATACTGTCTATTATACTGCCCTGAAGGCTGTGTCTGTCTGCTTCATTTTCCGTATTTAACGGAGAGATCATATTTTCCTGCATTTCATCATCAAGAGAAAGTGATCCTGAACGTCCGGCAGATCTTTTAAAAATTTCTCCTGACTTTCGTCTTGCTATCGTTCCGATAAATCCTGACAGTTCGCCTTCGATATCTTTTCCGGAATCATAGTATACATACACATCAGCAAATACATCGCATACACATTCTTCTATATCCTCCTTCACAGCGCAGCTCCTTAGTCTGTTGTACACTATGGTATAAACATAGTTGCAATAAGTCTCAAATAGTTCCCTGTGCGCTTTTTCAGGAGAATTTTTCAGTTTTTCTCTGAATTCTTCATGTGTAATAAGTATCACCCCCCAAAAATATAAAACTTAATTAATGCATTAATTTTCGTTTCTGTAATATCTATTGTATATTTTCATTTAAAACGCAACACAAATTAATAATATTAATTAAATTTTACCACAAAAACGTAAAAATATAAATAACGCCGGAAAATCCTTAAGATCCTCCGGCGTTAAATTTAAATTTTTTCTAAATTACCATACTAACAGTCTGTCTTCAGGAGCAAGATACATACCGTCTCCTTCTTTGACATCATATGCTTTATAGAATTCTTCAAACTGCTGAACAGGAACATTTGTTCTCAGATAATCAAGCGGATGAGAATCTGTATACAGCTGATATGCTTCCATAGCTTCTGTTGAAATACTTACGTTCATGCTTGCAAATGTTTCAAAGAATTTAGCATAATCAAAGTTTTCTATCTTGCTTGCCATTCTAAGTGCACACTGTAAGCCTGTAAAGTCAGCAACGATCTCTGTATTGACGTATTCTCCTATAACATTCATACCTTCAGCAACCTCTATTGAAGACATGTAATTTATAACTTTTTCTATATGTTTGTCAAATGCAGCCTTGTCTTCTTCAGTCCACCAGAATGAATAGTTTCCATCCTTGTCAAACTGACAGCCGCTTGAGTCAAATGCGTGTGATATCTCATGACCGATCCAGAATGCACCAAGTGAGGCATATATTTCTTCAATGCTCATATCCTCATTATAGAAAGGATCGCCCATCATTCCTAAGATCATATTGATAGAATTGTCATTCGGATTATAAAATGCATTACATTCAAGAATAGAAAGTCCTGTGCCGATATCTGCCCACATATCTTTGTCGACAGTCTGACCGTCTTTTGAAAGGCTATATTCTGTCATGAAATTACTGCACTTCTCCAATGCATCAAAGAACGTCATTCCTGAAAGATCACATCCTGATACATCAGGCCACTTGTCAGGATAAAGTGAATTGATTCTAATTGAATAAAGTTTTTCAACAGCCTTGTCTATAGTCTCTTTTGAGAGATAATCATTTTCTCTGAGCATTTCAGCATATGTATCTATAACCTGTTTGCAGGTATTTGTTACAAGCTCTCTCTTCTCCTCGGAACCATATACTTCTACATAAAGCTGCTGACACTGGATCGGCAGTAAACTCTTGACCATACCGGCTGCCATTTCCTCATCAGATACGCTTCCTTCGACTCCATATACACTGTTTGTAAGTTCCCCGCTAAATCTGTATGTTTCTTCATCAAGACAAGCTGAGCTTCCGCAGATAGCTTGTACAAGATAACGTGCCTTGATGCCATCCAGATTTTCATCAGTTACGATACTGCCAAGAGCCTTAAGATATTCCGGATTTTCAACAATTATCAGATCATCTTTTTCTTTTCCGATAGCGTTTAATATATCATAAACCGGAAAATCAGGACAAAGTGCACATGCTTCTTCAACTGTCATTCTATTGAGGATTCTGTCATATATATCCGGAGAATATGAATCTTCAACCGTATATGAATTTTCAGCAAGAATTGCTTCAAATGCTAATGCTTTATCAAGAAGCTCTTTTGCTTCTTCTTTTGTTTTACCGAGACGCGGCAGCATATATTCCAGTTTGCCGAGCATAATGCTGTACGCAAGTTCTCCGGTGCTTGTTCTTTCAGTATACTCAGCAGGATCTCCGAGAATAAATGATACCTGAGAAAGATAGAATGTATATTTATTGGAGTTTTCCATATCGGTTCCAACACCATAACTAAACAATGGTTCACTGTATTTCTGAGCCGGATCTCTGTAAAAATCATAAAGGCTCTGAATGCTGTCAATATTTTCTATTATTTTAACTGATTCCTCAAGCGGTGCATATCCTAATTCGTTTCTTGCATCCCAGTCAAGAATTGCTTTGTACACACTCTGAACCTGTTTTGCAAGATCACTTGTCAATGTTTCATCTGTTAAAAGTGCCATGAACTCCTTGTCAACATCCTGCTGTCTTTGGGCATACTTTGAATAGGAAGAATAACCATCAGGAATATTATTGTTAAGGAGCCAGTCTTTATTTACATACATATGGAAATCATCTTTAGGACTGTAATCCTTCTCAGGATCTATATTTTCCTTAATTTCAGCCCAAATCCAGTCACTTGCGGTCTTTTTAACTTCATCTTCCTTTTCAGTTGACTCACCGGTACTTTCCTTATCATCTGCTGAGCTTTCAGGTGTTTTCTCAGGATCATCTTCCTTAACATCAGATGATTCTTCAGGATCTTTCTCTTCAGTTTCGTCTTTTCCGAAATCAGTCTTTCCTTCTTCGTCTTTCTTTTCAGTTTCTGAAGAATCTTCCTTGCTTTCATCACCTATCTCTGATGTCTGTTTGGTACCTTCCTCTTCGTAATCCCACTCATCTTCAAAGAAGCAGCAGCCTGTCAGCATACTGATGCACAGTGAAAAAACGACAACTTTTTTCAACATGTTTTTTGCTTTCATTTTTTTACCTCCATTGTTTTGATTTTTTTCTTTTTACTATATCAAAAAATGATATGTTTCAATTATATCAACATTTTGACATTTTATCAAGCAATATATTGTTTTGCTATTCAAAATGACCTGAAAGTCAAAGTTATTATTGCCCTTAACAGATTCTGTTTTTTCTTATTTGATTTCTGATGATGATATTTTATCATATTATAATTCATAAAAAACAGTTACCGCAGTCATAAAATGGAATGACTGCGGTAATATTTTTCATCAAAAAATGAAAGTTGATACTCGTATGTATTTATTTATACTTTTTCCAAAGCACTCTCACAGAATTAAGAACACAGATAAGTGCAACACCTGTGTCTGCAAATACTGCAAACCACATATTTGCAAAACCAAGAATTCCTAAAACCATAACAGCGGCTTTAAAGGCAAGCGCAAAGATGATGTTTTCCTTTGCAATTCTGTTTGTATCATCAGCGATCTGAAAAGCTCTTTTAACTGACTTCATACCTGAATTCATGAATACAATATCTGCTGCCTCAACAGCTGCGTCAGCACCGCTTCCCATGGCTGCACTTACGTCAGCACCCGCAAGAACAGGGGCATCGTTTATTCCGTCACCTATAAACATCACAGAACCGTACTTTTCTCTCAGTTCTTTCATCTTATCCAGCTTGTCCTGCGGCATCAGTTTATAGAAACAGTCATCAACACCTGTTTTTTCGCTGACCTCAAGAGCACTTTCCTTTGTGTCCCCTGTTAAAATCGATGTTCTTATCTTCTGAGATCTCAGATAATCAACTGTATCCCTGCTGTCAGGCTTTACGGTATCACTTATTCTGAATACCCCTTCAAACTTTCCGTTTACAGCACAGAGAACATCTGTCTTTCCGCTTTTGTCTGAATATGAAGATATATCCACCCCGTACTTTTCCATGATCCTGTCGTTTCCGCAGATAACAGTCTTTCCGTTTACCGATGCTTTGATACCCATTCCTGCTGTTTCTTCAAGTTCTGAAGTATCATAAAGATCTGCATTTTCTTCCTTTGCTTTTATCAGTATGCTTACTGCTGCAGGATGAAGTGAATTTGCTTCAGCTGATGCACAAAGGGACAGGAGCTCGCTTTTATCAATATTTCCGATGGTTTCTATTTCATTTACTGAAAATGTTCCGCTTGTAACGGTACCTGTTTTGTCCATTACAACTGTCTTTACTGTTTTCATAGCCTCAATTGCAGAACCGCTCTTAAAAAGGATCCCCTTCTTTCCGCCTGCGCCTATACCTGCGAAAAATGTCAGAGGGACGCTCAGAACTATCGCACATGGACAGCTGATTACGAGAAATGTAACTGCAGTATAGATCCAGTGATGCCATTCTCCTGTAATAAGTGACGGAACTATCGCTGTTATAAGAGCAATTACAACAACAACAGGTGTATATATATTTGCAAATCTCGAAATAAATCTGTCAAGCTTCGGTTTACCCGCTGCTGCATTTTCAACACTTTCAAGTATCTTTGAAGCAGTTGATTCTTCTATCGGTTTTGTTACTCGCAGCTTTATGGCACCGTTTATATTTACACTGCCTGAAAGAACTGTATCTCCGGGCTTAACTGTCTCAGGAAGATGTTCTCCGGTCAGAGATGATGTATCCACGCTGCTTTCGCCCTCTTCGATCTCACCGTCAAGTGCAATTCTTTCTCCTGGTTTTATAAGGATCAGATCTCCGGGCTCAACTTCTTCAGGTGACACTGATATGGTTTTGTTTTTCTCAACAAGCGTTACTTTTTCAGGTCTCAGGTCAAGAGCATCCATTATTGAACTTCTGCTCTTTTCAACCGCTCTGTCTTCAAAATAGTCTCCTATCTTGTAAAACAGCATAACTCCGACAGCTTCCGGAAAATCTCTGAGTGCAAATGCTGCAATGGTTGCAAGTGACATCAGAAATTTTTCATTGAATACTCTGCCTTTAAACAATCCCTTTGCAGCAGAAACAAGAACATCAAGTCCGAGTACCAGGTAAGCAGCAGCAAATAATATTACATACAGTAATGTGATTTCTGTTGTTTTTGAGAGAATAACAGCAGCTGCAAACAGAACTGCACCTATAATTACGGTTAAAAGCTCTGTATTCAGTTTTCCTGATTTATTTGACTGTTCATGTGTTCTGTTTTCGTTATGATGGTGTTCATGTTCACTGTCACATTCTTCGTCATGGTGGTAGTGATGATGCTCGTGCCCGCAGTCGCATTCTTCGTCATGGTCATGGTGATGATGGTGCTCATGTCCGCAGTCACACTCTTCGTCATGGTCGTGGTGATGATGGTGCTCATGTCCGCAGTCACACTCTTCGTCGTGATCGTCGTGATCGTGGTGATGATGGTGTTCATGTCCGCATTCGCATTCTTCGTCATGATGATGACGTGATTTTTTGTTTGTTGAACTCTGTTCTGAAATATAACATCCCGGTTCTATATCAGAGCATTTTTTATTTATTTTATCAAACAGTTCCTTGCTGTGATTTGCTTTTACCCTGAGCTTTTTTGTTGTAAAAGTAAGCACGGCTTCTTCAACTTCTTCCATTTCGGAAACTGCTTTTTCTATTTTCGAGGCACAGTGTGCACAGTCAATATTGTTTACTATAAATATTTTAACAGCGGATTTTTCTTCCATAGCAAAACCCTCCTAAAAAAATAATGAATATATGAATAATTGTTCATATATTCATTATATCATTCAATATTGATTCTGTCAATAAAACTATTTTGTTATTTCTTTTGAAATTCCTACCATCTTCAGAAGTTCCTTTGCATTTGTTGTTTTACACATTCCTTCTTTGAGCTTATAGTCAAACTTTATCTCGTCGTTTTCATAATGTTCACAAAAATGAAGGTTTACCGGAGTAACTCCTGAAAAATCTGCACTGCAGAGTTCAAAATCATGTGTTGTGACAAACACTATCGAATCTTCTCCGGTCAGCCTTCCTATGGTTTCCTTTGCACAGATTATTCTGTCCTTGGAATTTGTACCCTTGAAGATCTCATCTATAAAATATACAGCAGATTCTTTTTTGTCGGCGCAGTCTACCATTTCCTTTATTCTCAGAAGCTCTGCATAAAATGTCGAGATCCCGTCTGATACACTGTCGCTTGTTCTGATAGATGTGTTTATCTTCATGATTGATGTTTCAAATTCGTCTGCCGTTACAGGTGCGCCTGCAAATGCAAGTATGAGTGCAGTTCCCATGCTTCTGATAAATGTGGTCTTTCCCGACATATTTGAACCGGTCACTATTACCGATGAAGCAGAAAAATCTTTACTGTTTCCTATTGCTTTTTCTTCATTTATCAAAGGATGTCTGAGGTTTTTAAAGCTGAAGGAAGGTTTTTTATCATCTGTTATTTCCGGGAAAACTGTATTTTCAAATATTTCACCAATTGTTGCAAGACTTAAAAGTGTTTCTGTTTCAGCTATTGAGTCTGTCCATACGGATATGTTCTTTCCGCTTTTTTCAAACCATTTTTCAAAGGCTGAAAGGCAGTGAACGTCCCACATGAAGCAAAGATTAAAAAGGAAGAACGCTATTCCGTTTGATCTGTATTCGGCTTTGGCTGATATTTTTCTGAGTTTGTCTACGGAATTTAAAAAATCTGTATCTTCAAAGCTTTTCTTTATTTCTGACAGTTTTTTTGATGAAAAATCTGTTTTTGAAAAGAGGAGTGCTGTTTCATAGTATGAATCAGCGCATTTTCTGACTTTTTCAAGTGTGCTCATTGTCTGTGAGCTGAATGCGTCAGCAAGACAGCTTAAAGTAAATGAGAAGGCAAATCCTATTATGGCGATAGTTGCAGATAAAACCGGTTTTATATCAATAATAAGAAGGATACATGATGCAAATGATATTATTGGCAGCAAAAATGACAGTGCTTTTAAAACAAACGGTGTTTTCGGAAGGGAAAGTGAAGACAGTTCGGATGCTGTTATCTCATCCTTATTTTTATTTGAAGTCATCATCGCCAGACCGGTCTCAAATTCTTTTGAAAATGTATCGTTTGAAATGATCTCTTTTACTGCTTCCTGCTCTGTTTTTATTTCATCAGGTGTGTTAAAGCCGTTTTTCAGAACTGATACAAATTTTTCTTTTCCCTCTTTGGTATATGCTCTGCAGATGAGCTGATATACTGATGATTTTCCGAAAATATCAAGGTCGTTTCCGGGGTGGAAATCGCTGCTAAGGTATTCGCTTCCATCGTCAGCGAAGGATTTGTATGAGCCGTCAAAACGGCTCAGCATTTTTTCTGTGACGAGGGTTTCTGATTTTAGTTTTTTAATTGATTTTTCGATTTGGTTGTGTTTGTTTATTAAGGCGCAGAATGTTATGAAGCCGGCTAGAAGGAAGATGAGGCCGGTTATGTTTCGGAAAATGACCATAAGGATTATTCCGGAGAGGAATGTTACGAGACGGAAAAGGGAGATTTTGTTGTAGGCGGTGTCCAGGGTTGAGAGTTGGGTTTTAAGGGTTTCGTAATGGGTTTGGTATTTTTTTATTTTCATGAGGGACCTCTTTGTTGATTTGGTTGTTTATTCGCTATATTTTTACTTGTTGGGTACGGTTAGGTGGATTGCAGGGCTTTGCGGTCGCCCTGCACCTTCGCGGTTTATTTGCTATACTTTTACTTGTTTGGTTCGCTTAGGTGGATTGCAGGGCTTTGCGGTCGCCCTGTACCTTCGCGGTTTATTTGATATTCTTTTACTTGTTTGGTTCGCTTAGGTGTTTTGCAGGGCTTTGCGGTCGCCCTGCACCTTCGCATGCATATTCGCTTATTGTTTCGATATAATTTTATTTTTGGAGTGCGGTTAGGTGGTTGCAGGGCTTTGCGGTCGCCCTGCACCTTCGCATGCATATTCGCTTATTGTTTCGATAAGTCGGAGGCCAAGCGGTCTTAGGAAGACAAA
>JAZUJY010000148.1:0-1828 GCA_045643005.1 Oscillospiraceae bacterium
AAGAATTATATAGACTCCGGCCAGCATCATCAGAAGTGACATCGTCATCTCCATCATTTCCTGGAATGCATATTTCTTAAATACCGTGTAATCCAGACCGACTTCAACAATTCCAACTATCTTACCTTCATAGTCATAAAGAGGCGTTGTCTTGAACATGGTTTCCAAACCATTGTATGATGAAACATGAACGGTATCGAAGTACTCTGTTGTATCTGCATCATAACCATCATGATAAAAGCTTTGTCCCAGCTGCGCATCATAAAGACTGTCATACAGCAATCTGTATCTGTCACCGTCTTTTACATATATTGCAACATAGCTGTAGTTTCCGTTCTTTTGCTCGGCTCTTACATACGCATTAAAATAATTCTCATATTCAGCAAACTTAGCTATAAATTCCAATGAATCCATACCGCTGTTCAGTATGTTGTCAATATTTTCCCCGTCACTGCGGATTTCCTCCGGGTCAAGAGTATCCGCGAAAAACTCGCTTGTTGCAGATACCTGATCTTTTATTCCTCCAACTTTCAGCTTATATATATTATTTGTATAGAACAGAGAAATAAGAAGCGAAATAATCACGCCAAGCGCTATGACTCCGACTATCCTGAGAAGATCATAATTCTTTTTGTTAAAATTTATAATCAGGAACTTAATGATAAAAAATACCAGCAATCCGAATAAATAAACCACACTGATAAACTCAAGGAAAGTAAGTAACGCAAACGGAACAGAAAATCCGGCACCGGCAAATGTCTCCCTGACTCCGCTTTCTTTATTGATGCGCACCAGAACCTCTTTGTTTTCATCATCAAATACTATGTATCCTGAAGATGATGAAATATTGTTCAGATTTATCTTTTTGTCTATGACAGTCTGATCACAATACAGATTCCAGTCTATCTGATCATAATAAATAATCGAGCCGTTTTTCTCCGGAAGAAATGCTCTGACGGAATGCCCGTTCAGGTCCTGTTTTATACAGCTGTCTTTTGTTTCCGCATACAGCTCGCCTATGTAATTGCTGGTATACAGTTTGTTTTCATCCGGTACATAACAGGATCGAAATGCATTTTTTACTTTGCTTTTGAAAATTAATTCTGATTTTGAATCTTTTTTTCCGTTAAGGTTGATTGAAAAAACAGCAACTCTGTCTCCGAGATCATCTTCGTCGGCAATGCCCATCGCATAGAAAAGTCTGTCACCGTAAACACTGCAGTCATAGAGTTGCGTAATTCTGTCATGTCCGGAAGAAATCAGTTCAAACAGCACCCTGCAGTTTTTTCCGTTTCTGTCATAGCGCAGGTATTTTTCCGAATGAACTATTGAGGTATTTCTTTCATATTTGACACCGATTACATAAAAATAATCTCCATCGGTTTTTGCTTTTAATGCTTTGCTGATTGCGGAAGTATCGTCAAAATTTTCCACACACCTTACCTTTCCCTCAGAATCACAAAAAACGAGACGTGTGCCTGCAGAGTCAACTACAAGCATATCCCCGTTTTCTGTCATAGCTCCGCCTGTCGGAGTATCATATTTAATCTCAAGAGGAAACGGCACAATCAGTTTATTTCTGAGAGCCAGCAGCGCAAAAAACATAGCTGCCGCTATAGTAATCAAAAGCACTATTCTCTTAGGTGTGAAACTGCTCTTATTCATGATTTATTTTCTCAAAAACAATCCCCTTGTAAAAAGTGAGTCAAGAGATGCATCCCCTGACTCACGTAAATTCAAATATTCACATATTAATTACTTTGTAAGTCTCAGTGTTTCTCTGGCAATTGCAAGCTCCTCGTTTGTAGGAATAAGCATTACCTTTACC
>JAZUJY010000149.1:0-1809 GCA_045643005.1 Oscillospiraceae bacterium
GAATATTTTATACGAAGTAATGAAGAAGAAAGTCAAGGAAGAAAGCCGCAGGAATACTGACGTATTTCAAGGTTTTCTGACGTAGAATTTCTTCTTCAGGACAAGCAGAAAAATTCAAGATTTAGTTGGTGGAGCAATAATTCCCATTACCTGAAAAATTGCAATAATGGCTATTCTGCGTTGCTATTAGTAGCAACATCTTTCAGTACTCCCCTTTCATACCGAAAAAATTTCAAAGCATCAGCTTACCCTAAATGTACGTCAGCAGTTTTTTGATGAATTATTTAAGTTTACTTTGTGTTAGTTTTAACAAATTCTCTATGTATTTTTTGTACAGTATTGCTTAAATATTTTAGTTTCCCCATAAGATTTTATACTTGACAAATATAATTTTATAATATATAATATTTTATATCAGTGAATTGCAAGTAGCAATAGGAATTATTAGGAGGAAAAAATATTATGAAATTTATGAAAAAAGCAGCTGCTTTATCCGTTTCAGCGGCATTACTGCTGCAGTTTACGTCAGTTGCACCATTAACATTTGTATCAGCCGATACAGCACCTGCAACAAAAGTGATCGACGGACTCACATATGTCTATGTTCCCGATTCACCGGCTAAAAACGAGTGTACTGTACAGCTTGTATACGATGATACAAGCAAACACGTCACCAAACATGATACTATTGTCGTACCTGAAAAAATCGACAGCTATACTGTAACTGCCATAGGTGATGACAAACAGGGCATCGCAATCTCAAACAATTCAAATTCGGTTCACGTTGAAACTATCAAGCTGCCGAATACTATCAAGGAAATACACAAACGTGCTCTTGTTGACAGTGATATGCCTTATTTCACAACACTTTATGTCAACATAAACGATCTTGAAACAGTAGGCGTTGATGCTTTCGGTCTTTATACCCGTATTACCGATATTTATGCATATGATGAAATCGACAAGGCTTATTATCAGACTAATGACGACCTTGATAAATTCCGTGAACTTGTTGGTATTGACCACTTAAAATTCCAGAATATAGAGGGTAAACTTGATGGTTTCATGATAAGTGAAGCTGAATACAAAAAAGACAAATGTGTAAACGGCAGACTTGAATTTATCAACGAAGTTTCAAGTTCACCATATTCAAGAATGATAGGTGCTCTTTATGCACAGGAAGCAGTAAAGAAGAACGGCTTTGATAACCCTAATACTCCCATGCTTCATAAATTAGAAAAGATATACAACTATATTTTTACAAATAACCGCTACTGTGTTCTTTTCCCTTATAATGAAGATCCGACTAAATCCCGTGAAATGGCAAATCTTTATGGAACAACAATGTCAAATTTAGCGTTCCATTCAGGTGTATGCGGCAGCAATGCCCATACTTTTGAAGCAATGTGCGGAGCAGCAATGGGATATGACATAATAAATAAAGATCACGATATTACCTGCGTAGGGGTTCCGGGACACGCTCTTAATGGTGTAAGACTTGTTCATTCTGACAGTAATGAAGGTTACTACATGGTGGATATCACAGGTTCGGTATTCATGCAGGGTGTCGGAAAAGGTGTCGGTGAGTACGGCAACAAAGATTCAGGCTATAAATATGACGGATATATATGCGGAGAAACCGGTTCAAAATATGATTCTGATGCTTCAACTCATCCGATATATGTAGCCGAAGATCCTGACCTTTACTTAAAGGGAATTTCTTACGTCTATCTCAGAGATGAAACAAAAGATACGCTTCACATCGAAATGCGTGACAAAAACGATAAATCCAATAAATTCATAGATTTC
>JAZUJY010000150.1:0-3543 GCA_045643005.1 Oscillospiraceae bacterium
GACTGAGATGAAGCGTAGCGGAATCGAAGTTGCGCTAGGCTTGTTCACAAAGCTAGTATTTATAAGGCTTCCGAGGTTTTCCTCGGGAGCCTTTTTTACATATCGAAAATAAAAAAAGATATCACAAATTGCTTCGTGATAACTTTTTGATACCTTTTTTCGGAACTTTTTTATTAATGTGGTATCAGTGATACCATATAATTAGATTATTTCTATAGGAAAATTGAATGAACTCATAAGATCTTCAAGCCATATATTATACTCATCACTATCAATCTTATCCTTTTCTAAATCATCGTTTAGTTCATTCCACTTTGACAACATAGCAGACATTTGTGGATTCTCTATGATAATATCTGCTCTAAGGCGTCTAGTTTCTTTGTTTGGTGTAACTGAACAGTCAACATTAAGGCCAGCTTTTTTTAGTGAAATAATTAATCTTAGTATATCTGAATATGTTTTAAGGTTTGATTTGGTATTTGCCGGAACATTGAATCCAAATAGATCACTAACACTTACATTTAATATCTCACAAAATTTCTGAAGTATTTCCATTGGAGGCTCACTATAACCATTCTCATAGTTAGAATAAGATGGAACAGATAAATCGAGTTTAGCAGCCATATCTTTTTGAGACATTCCTGAAGCAACCCTCAAATTTTTCATTTTCTTATCAAGTTCTAAATAATGACTTATTCACATTTTTAATAAAATATCAAAATTCTAATAGAAAGGAGGAAGGCATATGAGAAGTGATTATATGATGACTGCAAATGATGTGGCACAGGCGCTTGGTATTAGTAAGGGCCATGCATACAAGATTGTCAGAGAGCTTAATGATGAGCTTGAGGCAAAAGTGTTATTGACGGCTCCTTTTGTTCAAAACCAATCGGTGTCTGTTGTCCGTAAATTATCGGTTTGTATGCCGACTCCGTTTCCGCAATCGGCATATTGTATGCCAAACCACGAATAAAATCAAATAAAATAAGCGGCAGGATATACCCCACCGCTACATCGCTATTTCAAATATTCAATTGACGAAGTAAACTAAAATTTATCTCTCACAATCAGATTCTCTTCGGTCTATTCTTTTAAAGAATAATAACTCAAACTTCGCAGTTGAAAACCGCGAAGTTTGAATTACTTAAAAATGCTTTAAAACATCACATATTAAAAAGCATCGCAGCAAGGAAATCGCATTAAAAAATAATCAAAATCAGGCCCTGACTGCAGCTATTGTCTCTTCAAGTTTTTTCTTTCTCATGGCACAGACAACTATTGCAGTAGGAATAACAGCTGAAATCAGATTTTTTGCAGAAAAGGTATTTATCGCACTGTTTTCAGTAATTCCGCTGAGTACTCCTGCGTTTAAGAATGCTGTCAGGTCAAGCATTGCATGAATAAGTGTACATAACCAGATATTATTTCTGCTTCTGAAATATACTGTACCGAACATGATGCCAACCGGGATAACGGATACAGCCTGAACAACTGCAGCACCGGCACTTATGCCAGGGACAAACATATTTGTCAGATGTACAAGTCCGAAAATGCTTCCGGAAATAATAAGGCCCTTACGTACGGAGATGACTGTATCTCTGCCGGTAAAAACCATAACTGCGTTCTGTACAATACCGCGGAACAGTATTTCCTCTGAAAAACCGACTAATAACATCTGAACAACGAAAAGTATAATCTCCGAAACAGAAGCTGTAATCGGGTCATGGTTAATAATGAAGTTCAGAAGAATAATGCCATATAAAACAATGAGTACAGAAATCGTCGAAAAGCCTTCACGAACACCTTTCAAACTCAGTTTTAATACGTCTGTTCGTTTCAGTACTATAAGTGCAAGGACGGCAAGCAGTGAAAATGTCAGCTGTTTAGCAAAGTCCTGCTGGAAACTGTTGCTGAATAATTCTTTAATAAAAGTACCTGACACTCTGCATAATATAAGACAAAGTGCTGTGCATCCGATTGAGTAAAATAATTTTTTCATAAAATCATATCCTTTCAGTTATCTTTGTGATTTGAATTATCTTTTCGATAACTGAATCAAAGCATATTTTCCCTATATGCAACAGGACATGAAACGAGAATTACGCATTTCTGCAGGCAGACATGTTTGTCCGGTACCTGAAAATCATTCAGTTTGCAACCGTACCTGTCATAAACAAAGGCAGCGCCAGCAAAATAACAAGCAGTGCTCCGACAATAATCAGCAGAATTTTAACTGTATGCAGAAATGATTTTTTTGACCTGTTCTTTCTTTCAAGCTTACCGGTTGTAAAGGCTATACTTTTTACAAGCGCAAAATATATGAATGCAGTACATAATAATTTTATATATGATATCAGTGTCTCATGGCTTCCTAACAAGGCAAATGCATTCAGAGACATATAGATAATCATTGCAATTAACCCGGCAACAGAATAAGCAGTTACTTTTCCTGCAAGTTTGTTGCTTTCAGAACCGGCGTATTCGATTATTTCCGAAACTGTATCATTGTTTCCTGACGCAGTCTCAGACCGCTCCCCGTTTATAATATCACTTATATCCACTTCATAGAAATCAGCTATTTCCTTTATGATACCTATATCAGGCATATTCACGCCTGTTTCCCATCTTGAAACAGTTCTGCATGAAACACTGAACTGTTCAGCTGCCTTCTCCTGTGTAATCCCTTTTCCCTTACGAAGTTCCCTCAGAAACTCACCTGTTTTTTTCTGATCCAATTGTTTCTCCTCAGATTATTTCTCTGAACGTCAGAACGTATCTGTCGTTCAGCCATATTTGCTTCTGTTTTCTCTGTCAATAATATTTTATGCCTTAACCGTCAGATTTCTTTGCTCATACAATTGTTATTTGCAGTTCATGATATAGAGTACTTATTGTAAACGCATTAATTAAATTCAATAGATAGAGACAAAAAAATATAGTATATAATCTCCTAAAATGTTATAATAATATAACCACATACTAATTATAGAATCACAAAGGAGAATACATACTATGTCTGAAGTTATAGCACAGAAAGCAGAAGAAAACAAGCCGATTTCAGAAAGAATAAAGAGCTTTATGAGATGCAATAGATCCACTTACTTCAGAACAGCGTGAATTGGATATCCAAAAAATAAAAATCGGTAAGCAAATCACCTCATAAGTTTCCCTATGAACCGATTAACTTACCGATCCTCAATCCCTATAAAATTTCAAGTTTCCGAGTAACGCATCACACTTTAAAGTGATACAGTTACCCAAACGATTTTATTCGGCATATGTTACCTTATTAAAGGATATTATTCCCAAAATACTATCTATCGAGAGTGTCGTTTTATCAAGAACTTAAGTGTCTTAAGTTGAACGATGCACCATTTTGGGTGGGTCATTCAGGCAATAAATCAATAATATAAAACATATTTCCTCTCTACGCTCTATTTTCTCAAGATTGCCATTATCCATTCAGGATTCGGAGCACTCATTCCTTTATCAAATGCCATCTCTTCCATTATTCCCTGAACCGCTGTCCAGAAACAGGTAGCC
>JAZUJY010000151.1:0-19757 GCA_045643005.1 Oscillospiraceae bacterium
CCATAAATCAAAAAACTTTTTCTTTATAATTATATCACATATTTTGTAATTCTTCAATACAATTATAAATTTTTCGGCATTATAACAACACAGAAGATAAACCGCGGTTATACTTGACACATATGTTTTATTGTGCTAAAATTAAGTTATCCTATTTAAATCAATAAAGCAATGACGGGAACAAGTAGCTTCATTTTCAGAGTCAAAGAGAGCTGCCGCATGGTGAAAGGCAGTACCTGCAGTGAAATGCGAATACATCCCCGAGCTGATATCCGGAACATTTTAGTATGGATATCCGTAATTACAGGCGTTAACTGTTCTTCGAGTCCGGTATTTTTTATATCGGAAAACTGAGGTGGTACCACGGTAAATTTATCGTCCTCCGGCAAATTTTTATGCCGGAGGATTTTTATTTTTCAGGAGGAATAATTTATGACTTTATTTGAGGAACTTCAAAGAAGAGGACTTCTTGCACAACTTACAGACGAAGCACAGATCCGAGATCTTATCAATGACGGAAAAGCTACATTTTACATTGGCTTTGATCCGACTGCAGATTCACTCCATGTTGGTCACTTTATGGCACTCTGCCTTATGAAAAGACTTCAGATGGCAGGAAACAAGCCTATCGTTCTTATCGGCGGCGGTACAGCTATGATCGGTGACCCTTCAGGCAAAACTGACATGAGAAAAATGATGACAAAGGAAACCATCAATCACAATGTTGAATGCTTCAAAAAACAGATGAGCCGCTTTATCGATTTTGCAGATGACAAAGCAATAATCGTAAACAACGGTGACTGGCTGCTTGATCTTAACTATATCGATGTTCTCAGAGACGTCGGAGCATGCTTCTCAGTAAACAAAATGCTCACATTTGAATGCTACAAGCAGCGTATGGAAAGAGGTCTTACATTCCTTGAATTCAACTACATGATCATGCAGAGCTACGACTTCTATATGCTGTATCAGAAATACGGCTGCAACATGCAGTTCGGCGGAGATGACCAGTGGGCAAACATGCTCGGCGGTACTGAGCTTATCAGAAAGAAACTCGGAAAAGATGCTCATGCCATGACTATCACTCTTCTGTTAAATTCAGAAGGAAAGAAAATGGGCAAAACCGAAAAAGGTGCTGTATGGCTTGATCCTGAAAAAACAACTCCTTATGAATTTTATCAGTACTGGAGAAACGTCGGTGATGCTGATGTTATCAAATGTCTCAAGATGCTCACATTCGTTCCTGTTGAACAGATCGAGGAAATGGAACGCACAATGGAAGGTGCAGAGCTTAACAAAGCAAAAGAGCTTCTTGCTTATGAGCTCACCAAGCTTGTTCATGGTGAAGAAGAAGCAACTAAAGCAGATGCAGCTGCAAAAGCAGTTTTCCAGGGCGGCGGAAACAGTGCTGACATGCCTACAACTTCACTTTCCGATGATGAACTTACTGACGGTGAGATGAGTGTTCTCACTTTAATGGTAAAAACAGGTCTCGCTTCATCAAACAGTGATGCCAGACGTACAGTTACACAGGGAGGACTTTCAGTAAACAACGAAAAAATCACTGATCCTTCAGCAAAGATCAAAATTGACGGTGAAGTTATCCTGAAAAAGGGCAAAAAGACATTCCACAAAGTTGTTAAAGGCTGAGTTTCAGACATACATTGATTTAATAAAATTCACAGCAGTTTTCTTATTAAAAGGAAAACTGCTGTTTTTATTATCCCATACTTCATCCTTCCGATTCTTTACTGCTGATGCTTTATGTTCACTTGACAAACGTTCTTTAAATGCGATATAATTTTTATGGAAACACTTAGAATAAAATGTTCAGTGAAAGTACATACATATCCTATGATCAAATATAACCGGTATTTCCGGCAAAAAAAGGAGGAAGAATGCATATCAACTGCATTCAAACAATAATATGAATAAAAAAACAGTCAGTGCGTTCAGTATTTTTCTTTTAATTTTTTCAATAATATGCTTTATCGGCGGAATAATCACTTTCGGATTCTTTATCTCCGATAAATTTCAAACAGACGCGTCTCTTGAAAATATGTATGATTTATCTGAATCATCTTTAAAGGAAGGAACGATAGTTTCAGGTAATATTTCAGAAGTCGGATGTATATATGCAACCAGCGGTTCGGAAAATGTCGGAAATATTGCTGCCTTTTATTATCTTATTCCGATCAGTTCAGGAAATGACAATGCTGATAAGTTCATAGGACTATGTCTGACTGATCCGAAAAAGCAGCAAAAAATTTCTGAAATAATAGAATTTGGCAATACTTATTATGACTCAGATACCAGACCTGATTCTGCTCCATCTTTACAAGTAACCGGAAAAATAATAAAAATGACCGAAGAAGACTTATCTCAGACAATGAGTAACCTGAATATAACAGAACGTTCTGTTATATGTCCGTACATTATTGTTGAATATAAACCGTTCTCTCCTCTGCTAAGCATCCTGCTTCTGTCATTCAGCATCATATGCATGTCAATTTCAATACTTCTCATAAAAAGAGCAAAGAAAACCGCAGAATGCACAGAAGAATGGAACAACTATGAAGCAGCACCAAGAAGATATACAGATTATTCTTCTTCAAACGACCTTTCGGGTTCACGAAAGAATAATTCCGGAAACGGCCGAGATATGGACAGCCTTTAAAATTACTGAAACAATCACAATATCGGAGAACACCAGGATTCTGTTCCTGCTGCTCTCCGTTTTTTATTCTCCCAAACCTTGAAACAGATTATTATTTTATATATAATAGAAATATATGTTTGATCACATTATTCTAAAAATCATTTTTAATTATCAAGGATGTGTATTTTTATTGAAAGAACTTTTTAAACACTTAAACGGATATAAAAGATATCTTATCCTGGGACCGCTTTTCAAACTCACGGAAGCTGTTTTCGAACTTATGATACCTAAGGTCACAGGAAAGATCATAGACAACGGTATAGCCACAGGCGATACAGAATATGTAAAGAAAATGTTTGCTGTAATGGTGATCCTCGGAATTTCCGGACTTGCATTCGCTCTGACATGCCAGTTTTTTGCGGCAAAATGTGCATACGGATTCGGAACCTCACTCAGAAGTGCCCTTTACAAACACATCAATTCCCTGTCCAGAACACAAACTGACAAACTTGGATCTTCAACACTTCTGACCAGACTTGTCAACGATACAAACGCCGTTCAGACCGGCGTAAACATGGCAATAAGGCTTGCGACCCGTTCACCTTTTCTGATCATCGGTGCAACCGTAATGGCCATATCGATTGATTTTAAAATATCCTGCGTTTTTCTGATAGCTGCTCCGATCATTGCTTTTATAATTTATAAAATAATGTCAGTTTCAATTCCTCTTATAAGAAACAATCAGAAACGTCTTGACAATATTTCTCTTCTTACAAATGAAAATATAGAAGGAATAAGAGTAATCCGTGCATTTTCAAGACAGAACGAAGAAATTTCTGAGTTTTCAGATGTCTGCGATGAATACTGTGAAAATGCTTCAGCAGCAGGAAAAATATCAGCACTTTTAAATCCTCTGACATTTACAATAATGAATGCTGCTGCCGTAGTGATTATCGCACTTTCAGGAAACCGTGTAAATATCGGCGATCTGTCACAGGGGGAAGTTACCGCTCTTGTAAACTATCTCGTTTCAGTATCTCTTGCTCTCATTGTTTTTGCAAGCCTTGTAGGCAACCTTACAAAAGCATTTGCAGGTGCAAAAAGACTTACCGAAATTCTTGCCATTAAACCTTCAATGGAAGACGGATGTGAAGAAATAACAGAAACCGACGCACCTGTTCTTGAATTTAAAAATGTTTCTTTCAAATACAGCGAAGCCTCAGAAAATTCAATAGAAGACATTTCATTTACAATAGAAAAAAATGAAGTACTTGGAATTATCGGACCTACAGGAAGCGGAAAATCCACTATAGTAAATCTTATAGAAAGAGATTATGACTGCTCCTCGGGAAATATTATGATATTCGGAAAGGACATATGTTCGCTTAAACTGTCGTCACTGCATAGATTTGTATCCTCTGTTCCGCAGAAAGCATCACTTATTTCCGGAACTGTCAGAGATAATATTCTGACCGGAAACAAAAACGCATCCGATGAAGAAGTTATTTCTGCTCTTAAAATTGCACAGGCTTATGAATTTGTTGAAAAACTCCCTGACGGAATCAATGCTCCTGTTCTTACTTCCGGAAAAAACTTCTCCGGCGGTCAGAAACAGCGTCTGACTGTTGCACGTGCAATTGCTTCAAAACCAACCGTTCTTATACTCGATGACAGTACCAGCGCTCTTGATGCAGCAACAGACTATAAGCTCAGACAGGCTGTTCACGACGAACTGAAAAACACATCTGTCATTCTTATCTCTCAGCGTGCTTCATCTTTAAAAAATGCTGATAAAATTCTTGTTCTTGATGACGGAAAATGTGTTGGGTTCGGCACGCATGACTATCTTGCTGAAAACTGCAGCGTTTACGCTGACATTATAAAAATGCAGAAAGCAGGTGATTAAATGAAAGTATTTGCAAAACTTTTAAAATATATAAAAAAATACCCTCTTCTCCTTTTTTCTTCACTTCTTTTTGCACTGACCGGCTCCGGTCTTTCAATGCTGGTGCCTGTTTTTACAGGTAAAGCAGTCGACTGCCTTGTCGGACAGGGAAATGTTGATTTTGAAAACTTAAAAAAGATCCTCTTCATTCTTTCAGGTATTATTATTTTCAGTGCATTGTCTCAATGGCTGATGGGCAGAAGCACAACTGTTCTCTCCTATAAAACAGCATGCGAACTCAGAAAAGACCTCTTTAAAAAATTAAATTCCGTACCGGTAAGCTTTATAGACAGTAAAAGCCGCGGCGATCTTATCAGCCGTGCTTCCAATGATACGGAAGCCGTCTCTGATGCACTTTCCCAGTTCTTTTCACAGCTCTTTACAGGTATAGTAACAATTGTTGGTACGCTCATCTTCATGCTTATGATAAACGTAAAAATTGCACTCATAGTTATTATCCTGACTCCGCTTTCTTTGATCGCAGCTGCATTTATTACAAAGATCTCACATAAGGAATTTTCAAAGCAGTCAGAGATCAGAGGAAAGCTTTCAGGTTTTTCAGAAGAAATGATCTCAAATCAAAATATTTTACGAAATTTCTCTTCTTTCGAAGATGCTGAAAAAACCTTTGATGAAATAAACAAGGATTTTGCTTTTCACGGTCTCAGAGCAACTTTTTATTCTTCAGTTTCAAATCCGCTTACAAGATTTATAAACGGTGTTATTTATGCTTTTGTTGCGCTTTTCGGTGCTCTGAGAGTTATCAACGGTCTGATGTCTGTCGGAACGCTTGTAAGCTTTCTCTCCTATGCAAATCAGTATACAAAGCCTTTTAACGAAATATCCGGCGTAATTTCCGAGCTGCAGAATGCCCTTTCATGTGCAGGAAGAATTTTTGAAATCATAGAATCTGAAAATGAATCTGATGACTCCTCTTTCCCTGCTCTTGAAAATGCTGACGGTTCAATTTCATTTGAAAATATCAGTTTTTCATATGTTCCTGAGAAGCCACTTTTAACAAATATAAATATAAATGTTGAAAATGGGAAGAAAATAGCGATCGTAGGACCGACAGGCTGCGGAAAAACAACTCTTATAAATCTTCTGATGAGATTTTACGACACAACAGAAGGAAACATTATTATTTCCGGCAAAAACAATAAGGAGATCACAAGAGAAAGCCTTAGAAACTCTTTCGGAATGGTTCTACAGGACACATGGCTCTTTCTGGGGACAATATCTGACAATATTTCATACGGAAAACCTGATGCTTCAAAAGAGGAAATCATCAATGCCGCAAAAGCTGCGCATGCACACAGCTTTATAAAACGACTTCCAAACGGCTATGATACGGTCATTTCTGACACGGGATGTTCTCTTTCCCAGGGGCAGAAACAGCTTCTTACAATTGCTAGGATCATGCTTACAAACCCGCCTATGCTTATACTTGATGAAGCAACCAGCAGCATTGATATTCGAACTGAAGTTCTTATCAGAAAAACTTTTGAAAAAATGATGGAAGGCAAAACAAGCTTTATTATTGCACACAGACTTTCCACTATCAGAAACTGCGATCTTATTCTTGTCATGAACAACGGAAACATCATTGAACAGGGTACACACGAGGCACTTATGAAACAGCATGGTTTTTATCATAACCTGTACACTTCAGCTTTATCTTAATAAACTAAAAACGTCAGTCATAACGACTGACGTTTTCTTATCTGTAAATTTTACACATAAAAAAATATGCGCACACAAAATCAAATTGTGTGCGCATTTATTTTTACATTACAGGATTTACATAATCATTTGGATAGAGCTCGGTTTTTTCGTTCTTAACAACTTTGACCTTGTTGTAAAGATCCATACCTGTTCCGGCAGGAACGAGTTTACCAATGATAACATTTTCCTTAAGACCCTGGAGATAGTCGCTCTTTCCTCTGATAGCAGCATCTGTAAGTGCCTTTGTTGTTTCCTGGAAGGAAGCAGCTGAAAGGAATGAATCAGAGCTTGAAGAAGCCTTTGTGATACCCTGAAGTACAGGTTCAGTAGTAACGAGTGTGATACCGATTTCGCCGGCATCCATTCTCTGCTGAAGTTCTTCGTTGATGATATCAACTTCCTTCTTATCATTGAGTGATCCCGGAAGCAGATAGCTGCTGCCGCTGTCCTTGATCTTGATCTTTCTGAGCATCTGTCTTACGATAACCTCGATGTGTTTATCGTTGATCTCAACACCCTGGAGACGGTAAACCTTCTGAACTTCATTGATAATGTAGTTCTGAACGGCTTCTACGCCCTGTATCTGAAGAATATCTGCAGGATAGCAGTTACCTTCTGTAAGTCTTGTACCTTTTTCGATATATTCACCGTCACGAACTCTGAGCTTGAGGTTGTAGGAAATTACATACGGCTTTCCGTTCTCATTAAGTTCCATTCCGGATTCTTCATCGATAACGTAAAGGTTCTTGATACCCTTACTTTCTTCTATTCTTACGCGACCGCTGTACTGTGAAATGATAGATGCGTTCTTAGGACGACGGCTTTCGAAAAGTTCTTCAACTCGAGGAAGACCCTGTGTAATATCTTCTGCAGACGCGATACCACCTGTATGGAATGTACGCATTGTAAGCTGTGTACCAGGTTCACCGATTGACTGAGCTGCAATGATACCAACTGCTTCACCGACTGAAACGATATTTCCGTTTGCAAGGTTAGCACCGTAACATTTAGCACAGACACCGTTCTTAGCCTTACAGTGAAGAACTGAACGGATCTTGATCTTTTCAATACCCATTGCAATGATCTTCTTGGCATCTGTTTCTGTCATAAGCTTTGTCTTAGGAACGATTACTTCACCTGAATCAGGATCTGTAAGATTTTCAACAAGATAACGACCGATAAGTCTTTCTTCAAATCCTTCGATCTTAGCGTTTCCGTTTTTGATCTCAAATATTTCAAGACCTTCCTCTGATCCGCAGTCTGATTCACGAATAATGACATCCTGTGATACGTCAACAAGACGTCTTGTGAGGTAACCTGAGTCAGCAGTTCTAAGAGCTGTATCGGCAAGACCTTTACGAGCTCCTCGTGAAGAAATGAAGTATTCGAGGATGTTAAGTCCTTCACGGTAATTAGCTCTGATCGGGATCTCGATTGTAGTACCTGCTGTGTTGGCGATAAGTCCACGCATACCTGCGAGCTGTCTTATCTGAGCGATACTACCACGGGCTCCTGAGTCAGCCATCATGAATATCGGATTGTATTTGTCGAGGTTTTCCTGAAGTGCTTTTGTTACATCTTCTGTAGCAGTATTCCATATAGTAATAACCTGTTTTGATTTTTCTGCTGTAGAAATATAACCGTTCTGATACTGATCAGTTATGATATCGATCTTTTCCTGAGCTGCAGCAAGAATATCCTTCTTCTGCGGAGGAATAACCGCATCACATACAGCAACTGTAATAGCTGCCTTTGTAGAATATTTAAATCCGAGAGCCTTGACTCTGTCAAGAACTTCAGATGTTGTTGTTGTTCCATGGATCCTGATACATCTTTCGATGATGTCAGAAAGCTGCCCCTTCTTAACAAGGAATGAGATCTCAAGGTCAAACTGTTTTTCAGAATCTGTTCTGTCAACATAGCCGAGGTTCTGAGGAATGTTTTCGTTGAAGATAAGTCTTCCGACTGTACAATCGATTATCTTGGAAACCTTTCTTCCTCCGATATCCTTTGTAACCTTGACCTTGATCTTTGCGTGAAGTGATACAGCATGTTCGTTGTATGCCATAAGAGCTTCGTTTACATCTCTGAATACTTTTCCTTCACCAAGATCTCCGTCCTTGACCATTGTAAGATAATATGAACCAAGTACCATATCCTGTGTAGGAACTGCAACCGGCTTACCGTCTGAAGGCTTTAACAGGTTGTTTGCAGCAAGCATAAGGAATCTTGCCTCTGCCTGTGCTTCAGCTGAAAGCGGAAGATGAACGGCCATCTGGTCACCGTCGAAGTCGGCATTGTACGCAGTACATACAAGCGGATGAAGCTTAAGAGCACGTCCTTCAACAAGGATCGGTTCAAATGCCTGAATACCGAGTCTGTGAAGTGTAGGAGCACGGTTGAGGAGAACAGGATGATCCTTGATAACATTTTCAAGAGCATCCCAGACTTCTGTCTTGGCTCTGTCTACAAGCTTTCTTGCGCTCTTTATATTTGCAATTACCTTTGTATCAACAAGTCTTTTGAGTACAAAAGGTTTGAAAAGTTCGAGTGCCATTTCCTTAGGAAGACCGCACTGATACATCTTGAGTTCAGGACCAACAACGATAACTGAACGTCCGGAGTAGTCAACACGCTTACCGAGAAGGTTCTGTCTGAAACGTCCCTGCTTACCTTTGAGCATGTCTGAAAGTGACTTGAGTGCTCTGTTGTTAGGACCGGTAACTGCTCTTCCATGTCTTCCGTTATCTATAAGTGCATCAACAGCTTCCTGGAGCATACGCTTTTCGTTTCTGATGATGATATCAGGAGCTTCAAGAGTAAGCATTCTTCTTAAACGGTTGTTTCTGTTGATAACACGTCTGTAAAGATCGTTAAGATCTGATGTAGCATATCTTCCGCCGTCAAGCATTACCATAGGTCTCAGATCCGGAGGAATTACAGGAATAACATCCATTACCATCCACTGAGGCTTGTTGCCTGAAAGTCTGAAGGCTTCAATTATTTCAAGACGTTTTAAGAGCTTGATCTTCTTTTGTCCCTGCTGATCAATACCCTTAAGTTCTTCTTTGAGTTCATCAGCAAGCCAGATAAGGTTGTTTACCCAGTTATCCTTGTTTGCTATTTCATCAAATTCGCCGTTTGCATTTGCTTCAGCAATTTTTTCATTGAATATTTCTTCAATATACTGTGAACCGGTCTTTACAGTTATCCTTAAGGATTTCTGTTCTTCTTCCATCTCTCTGTTATAACGCATAACCTTACGCTGGAAGACAGATCTCTTGACGATCTGACCATGTTCAAATTCTTCATTTTCGCCGTTGTCGTCGATAACATAAAGTCTCTTGTTTAAGAAATCTGTTATCTCGCTGTCTGAAATACCTGTTACCTTTGAAAACTCGGTAATATGCTGAGTGATGAACTGATCATATCTTTCAGGATCATATTCTTCAAGAAGCTCCTTGATAGCTTCTGCACCCATATCGGCATAAAAATCATCGCCGTATTTTTCAATTGCATCGAGGTATTCTTTTTCTGAGAGAAGCTGTTTCTTTACGAGTTCTGTTGTGGTACCCGGATCAACAACTATATATTTTGTAAAGTAAAGGATCTCTTCAAGACGTTTCTGTGATACTTCAAGTACCTGTCCGATTCTTGAAGGTGTACCCTTAAAGTACCAGATATGTGAAACAGGAGCTGCCAGCTCGATGTGACCCATTCTTTCACGTCTAACCTTTGCACGTGTTACTTCAACACCGCAGCGGTCGCAGACTTTACCTTTAAATCTTATTTTCTTGAATTTTCCGCAATGACATTCCCAGTCCTTTGTTGGTCCGAAAATCTTTTCGCAGAAAAGACCATCACGTTCCGGCTTCTGGGTTCTGTAGTTGATCGTCTCCGGACGTTCAACAGCACCGTATGACCAGGCACGAATCTGTTCTGGTGAAGCAAGACCTATTTTAATTGATTTGAATTCGTTAAATTCCAAAGTATTATCCTCCCATACCAGAGGCAAGATGTAAAAAACCAATCGGTACTTTTACTACTTAACTCTTAAACTCTAATCAAATTATATTCAAGCTATGCTCTTAATATGCAGCATTGGAAATCTGTAAATTTCTGCATGCCGGACACCGGTCCGGCCGCAGAAAGGAAATATTGCATATTATTTACTGCATATCACTGTCATCTGATGAAAAATCATCAAATTTGAAATTCTCATCATCAAGATCTTCAAAATTTGGTTCAGCATCCTGATCATCCATTTCAAATTCTGTATCTTCTGATTCTTCTTCAAAATAATCTGTATTTGTTATTCCTTCATCATCCGGAGCCGGAGAATCAGGAGCACCTGATACAGGAATAGGAATGATATCATCATCAAATGGCTGCTTAAGATCAATTTCATTTTCGTCTTCATCAAGAACTCTGACATCAAGTCCGAGTGACTGGAGTTCCTTGATAAGAACCTTGAAGGCTTCAGGGAAGCTCGGCTTCGGAACATTCTGTCCCTTAACGATAGCTTCATATGTATTTACACGTCCTACAGTATCATCTGATTTAACTGTAAGGATCTCCTGAAGAGTATATGCAGCACCGTAAGCTTCAAGTGCCCAAACTTCCATTTCACCAAAACGCTGTCCACCGAACTGAGCTTTACCGCCGAGAGGCTGCTGAGTTACGAGTGAGTAAGGTCCTACTGAACGGGCATGAATCTTATCATCAACGAGGTGATGGAGCTTGAGGTAATACATGTAACCTACTGTAACCTTGTTATCAAACGGTTCACCTGTACGTCCGTCGTAAAGTGTGAACTTACCGTCTTCGTTAAAATCAACACCGTTAAAGAGCTGATCAGGATTGTCAACTTCCTTGATCTTCTTGTCTGCTTCATTGAAGCATGCACGAATATCCTCTTCGTGTGCACCGTCAAATACCGGTGTCATGATCTTCCAGCCAAGTGCCTTACAAGCCATACCGAGATGAACTTCAAGAACCTGACCGATATTCATACGTGAAGGAACGCCCAACGGGTTAAGTACGATATCAAGCGGTGTTCCGTCCGGAAGGAACGGCATATCTTCCTGTGGAAGAATACGTGAAACGACACCCTTGTTTCCGTGACGACCGGCCATCTTGTCTCCGACTGAGATCTTTCTCTTCTGAGCAATATAGCAGCGAACGAGCATGTTTACACCAGGACTCAGTTCATCACAGTTATCTCTTGTAAATATCTTTACGTCAACAATTACACCTGCTTCACCGTGTGGTACTTTAAGTGAATTGTCACGAACTTCTCTTGCCTTTTCACCGAAGATAGCTCTTAAGAGTCTTTCTTCTGCTGTAAGCTCTGTTTCACCCTTAGGTGTAACCTTTCCGACAAGTATATCCCCTGCATGAACTTCGGCACCTATTCTGATGATACCGTTCTCATCAAGATCTCTGAGAGCATCCTCACCAACGTTAGGAATATCTCTGGTGATCTCTTCCGGTCCGAGCTTTGTGTCTCTTGCTTCTATTTCATATTCTTCGATATGGATAGAAGTGTACATATCTTCACGAACGAGTCTTTCATTAAGAAGAACGGCATCCTCGTAGTTATAACCTTCCCATGTCATGAATCCGATAAGGGCGTTTTTACCGAGTGAAATTTCACCGTTGCTTGTTGCAGGACCGTCAGCAAGAACCTGTCCTGCCTTTATCTTCTCGCCTACGCTTACGATAGGTCTCTGATTTATACATGTTCCCTGGTTGGAACGCTTAAATTTTATAAGTTTATATTTGTGATCAACAAAGTTTTCATCCTTGACAACAACTTCGTCCGCACTTACTGAAACGACTTCACCGTCAATATCAGCAACTACGCAGACACCTGAGTCAACAGCTGCCTTGTACTCCATACCTGTTCCGACGATCGGATTTTCAGTTTTAAGAAGCGGAACTGCCTGTCTCTGCATGTTTGATCCCATGAGGGCACGGTTCGCATCATCGTTTTCAAGGAATGGGATCATTGCTGTAGCAACTGATACAACCATCTTTGGTGATACATCCATGAAATCAACAAGTTCTCTGTCACATTCGATGATCTTGTCTCTCTCACGTGCATTTACCTTTGCTCTTGCAAATTTTCTGTCCTCTGTAAGAGGTTCGTTTGCCTGAGCAACTATATAATTATCTTCAACATCGGCTGTCATATAAACAGGTGTCTGTGTAACAGTTCCTGTTGCCTTGTCTACCTTAAGATAAGGAGCTTCGATAAATCCGTATTCATTGATACGGGCAAAAGTAGCAAGATATGAGATAAGTCCGATGTTAGGACCTTCAGGAGTTTCGATAGGACACATTCTTCCGTAATGGCTGTAGTGAACATCTCGAACTTCGAATCCGGCTCTGTCTCGTGAAAGACCACCAGGACCGAGGGCAGAAAGACGTCTCTTGTGTGTAAGTTCAGCCAGAGGATTTGTCTGATCCATGAACTGTGAAAGAGGAGATGAACCAAAGAATTCTTTGATTGCAGCTGTGATAGGACGAATATTTACAAGTGACTGAGGTGTGATAGTATCAGCATCCTGTGTCTGTGTATTCATTCTTTCACGGATAACTCTTTCCATACGTGAGAAACCGATTCTGAACTGATTCTGAAGAAGTTCACCTACTGAACGGATTCTTCTGTTTCCGAGATGGTCGATATCATCAACGTTTCCGATGCCGTAGCAAAGGTTGAGGAAGTAGCTTATGGTTGCATAGATATCATCAAGAATGATATGCTTAGGAATAAGCTCATCCTTTCTCTTTCTGATCGCTTCTTCGATTTCTTCTTCATCGTTTGCGGTTTCGAGAATATCCTTAAGAACTGTAAAATAAACCTTTTCGTTTATTTCAAATTCTTCCTTTAATCTTGTCGCATCTATATTAACATACGGAGCGATGTCAACCATTCCGTTACCGATGATCTTGACCTGCTCAGTAGTAAATGAATATTTCTTTTCGTTTTCAGGAGTTGTGATCTCTCTTCTTACTTCAACATTTACAAATACTTCCTGAACGCCGGCCTGTTCGATCTCAAGAGCCTTGTCATACTTGATAAGTTCGCCTTCGTTGGCAATAAGTTCACCTGTAAGAGAATTTATAACAGGCTTTGCAAGAACATGACCTGCAAGTCTTGATGCTATGCCGAGTTTTTTGTTGTATTTGTAACGACCAAATCTGCAAAGATCGTATCTCTTTGCATCAAAGAAAAGATTGTTGAGGTGTGAAAGAGCACTTTCAACTGTCGGAGGTTCACCCGGACGAAGCTTTTTGTAAACATCTATAAGAGCATCTGAATTGTTCTTTGTACCATCCTTCTGCTCTATTGTTTTGGCAAGTCTTTCATCCTTGCCGAATTTTTCTTCGATTTCTTCATCAGTACCGATTCCGAGAGCTCTTATAAAAGTTGTAAGCGGTATCTTTCTGTTCTTGTCGATACGAACATATGCAATGTCCTTTTCGTCCATTTCATATTCAAGCCATGCACCACGGTTTGGAATTACTGTGGACTTAAAGATATCCTTACCTGATTTATCCTTTTCGGAAGCATAATAAACACCCGGAGATCTGACAAGCTGTGATACGATAACACGCTCTGCACCATTAATAACGAATGTACCGCTGTCGGTCATAAGAGGGAAATCTCCCATGAAGATCTCACTTTCTTTTACGTCACCGGTTTCCTTGTTCCACAGAGTCGCTGTAACTCTCAAAGGAGCAGCATATGTAACGTCACGCTCTTTACATTCTGCGATAGAATATTTCGGAGTGTCATCGATCTTGTAATCAGTAAAGTTAAGAACTAAATTGCCGTTGTAGTCAGTAATTGCTGCTACATCACGAAAAACCTCTTTCAGTCCCTCCTCTTTGAACCATTTGTAGGAATTTTTCTGCACTTCAATAAGATTTGGCATTTCTAAAGCCTCGTTAATTTTACCGAAGCTCATTCTTACATTTTTTCCGAGCTGCGTAGGCTTGACATTCACCATAGGTGTTAGGTCCTCCTTTTTCTTGATGACCTGCCGGACTTACTTTTAGAACATGGCAGGAATAATACTGAAATAAATGCTGAAAGCACATTCTGGCCTTGTCTTTCACAATAAAAAAAGCCAAAACAGCCATTTTGATACATTATAATATTATACTACTCATCGTGCAATATGTCAATGGTTATTTCAAATTTGAAACGTAAAAAAAGCCGCGTTTTTGCTGTCATTATTCGTCATTTTTTCAAACAAAAAAACATACAGAAGCATTAACTGCCTCTGTATGTTTTTTTCTTATTAATATATTAATTTAAGGAGAAAAGATAACACTCAAAATTAAGTACTCATCTTCGGTGACGAGCATTATCCGTCCCTCTGCAAATTTCAAATTTACTTTCTATATGTATTTTATCACAAATTACAATTAACAGTCAACAGTTAAAAAAATTATGTAAATTATTTGCATAAACAAGTAAAAAAATTTCTTGTGTTTTAAAAATATACTAAATTAGTAATTTTTTGCGGCTACGGAAATTAGCAAACTTTTACATTTGCCCGAGTACTAATTTCCAAAAATATCTTGCTATTATTTCCATAATATGATATAATCATTTTTATAAAAACCAATTTTTTCATATATTCATTTTTTAGAAAGGAACAAAATCAATGTATTCAAAAATCAACACGCTTGGTCTCTTCGGATTAAACGCTTTCCGCGTTGATGTTGAGACTGACATAAGTATGGGTCAGCCCGCATTTGATGTAGTAGGACTGCCTGATATGGTCGTAAGGGAAAGCCGCGAGAGAATAAAGTCCGCTATGCGCTTTTCCGGGATCAAATTTCCAAATGCAAGAGTCATGGTAAACCTTGCTCCGGCTGATACAAAGAAAAGCGGCTCGGTCCATGATCTTGCAATATTTATGGGCATAATGAAGGCTATGGATATGATATCCTCAGACACAGAGGATTCATGTTTTATAGGAGAGGTATCCCTGAACGGAAGCATTCGTCCCGTAAACGGTGTGCTTCCGATGACGCTGGTGGCAAAAAAGAACGGAATCAAAAACATTTTTGTTCCGTTTGACAATTCTTTTGAAGCTTCAGTGGTTGACGGAATACATGTTTATGGTGTAAAATCTATTATGGATGTCATTTTGCATTTTACATCGGAAACCAGACTCACACCGGCTCCGAAGTATGTTCCGAAGCCTGCTCAGTTCGACGATATCCTCAATTTTTCTGATATCAAGGGGCAGCATTCTGCAAAACGCGCTCTGGAGATAGCGGCTGCAGGAGGACACAACGCCCTTCTCATAGGCAGCCCGGGAAGCGGAAAAAGCATGCTTTCCAAAAGACTTCCGGGAATACTTCCGATGATGACTTTTGACGAATCCATTGAAACCACAAACATACATTCTATTTCAGGTCTTATAGAAAAGGATACTCCGCTTATCACGGTCCGTCCTTTCCGTTCGCCTCACCACACCATATCATCGGCAGGTCTCGCAGGAGGCGGAACGGTCCCTCATCCGGGAGAGATATCCCTTGCACACAACGGGCTTTTATTTCTCGATGAGCTTGCGGAGTTTGACAGAAGAACACTTGAAATACTAAGGCAGCCGCTTGAAGATCAGAAGGTGACTATATCACGTTCATCGGGAACTGTAACATATCCTTCGTCCATTATGCTGATCGCGGCAATGAACCCGTGTCCGTGCGGATTTTTCGGACATCCAAAAAAGAAATGCATCTGTACACAGAAGCAGGTAGCACAGTATCTTTCCAAGATATCCGGACCGCTTCTTGACAGACTTGATCTTCACATAGAAGTCGCACCGGTGGAGTTTGAAAATCTCTCTTCAAAAACGAAAGAGGAAAGCTCCGCACAGATAAGAGAACGTGTTCAGAAGGCCCGTGAGATCCAGCTTGAGCGATTTAAAGGCACGGACATCACATGCAACGCAAGGATCACATCTTCAATGCTTCAGGAGTACTGTACACCTGACAGGGATGCATCTGCATTTCTCGGAAACGTATTTGACAAAATGGGAATGTCAGCACGTGCATATGACCGAATCCTGAAGGTCGCAAGAACAATCGCCGATCTTGACGGTGAAAAAACGATCAGCAAAAAGCATATTTCACAAGCTGTACAATACAGATCACTCGACAGAAAATACTGGAATCATGCAGATGACTGTTAAATAATAATTTATAATAATTGAGAGGAAAAATTAAAGATGAAATCATTTTTGGAAGATGTTTCAGATTACTTCAAAAAGTTGGACAAGTTTCTTCTGCTGGCAGTTGTACTATGCTCAGCAACGGGTGTTGTCCTTCTTAATGCTCTGGCAAATCACGGAGCTGTTACAAAGGCCACGTATATCACCCAGCTCGGTTCAATGATCGCAGGAGTAGTCATCAGCCTTCTGATATCAATTATAGACTATAAAAAAATAGCCCGGCTCTGGTTTTTATATGTACCTGCCGCCCTGATACCCGTGGCACTGACCTTTACTTCACTAGGAATAGGTGTTGAGGGAACTGACGACGTTGCCTGGCTCAAACTCGGACCTGTAACGTTTCAGCCTTCTGAAGTACTGAAAATAGCATTTCTTCTGTCATTTTCATTTCATCTTTATAAAGTTAAGGATAACATCAACAACCTTTTAAATGTTTTTCTGCTCTGTCTTCACGGAGCAGCACCGATACTTATAGTAATGAAACAGGGAGATCACGGAACGGCTCTTGTATTTATAGTGATGTTTCTTGTCATGCTGTTTTCAGCGGGTATTTCAATAGGATATATCATTATTGCACTCCTCGCGATACCTCCTATGTTCTATCTGGGATGGACATACCTTTTGGGTGACGTTCAGAAGGACAGAATCATGATTCTGTTTAACCCCGGTTCTGACCCTGAAGGAATTGAATATCAGCAGGATATAGGATTAAGTGCCCTTGCTGCCGGAGGAAAACTCGGACAGGGTCTTGACAGCAAGGATTTTGCTGATGTTCCCGAGATATACAACGACTTTATTTTTTCCTATGCGGGATATGTTTTCGGATTTGCAGGATGCATAGCTATCATTGCTCTGGCAGCATTTATCTGCATAAAACTCATAGCAGACAGCAGAATGACAAGAGAAGAGCTCGGAAAGAACATCTGCGTGGGAGCTTTTGCCATGATATTTACACACTATGTTATGAACATAGGCATGGTTTTAAAGGTCATGCCGGTTATCGGAATCCCGTTTCCATTCATGTCTGCCGGAGGTACTGCACTTCTGAGTATGTATATTATTATAGGAATTGTACTCAGCACGAGCGTTCACAGTGAAAGAAAATACAGAATGTTCGAGCTTGAAAAGGAATACTGATGAAATCAGCCGTGACGGTATCACGGCTGATTTTTTTGTATGCACATATTTTACAAAAACGTTCTTCTTTTTTAACCCTTTATTCAAACTACTTACTAAGTAACTGAAAATGAGCATTTTTCGGGAAATATTCCTTGATTTTTACTTTTTAAAATGGCATAATTAAAGAGTAATTTATTAAAACAAACACAATCCATTATTGAAGTGAGGTCATCAAAATATGTCACATCAGCTTTGTATAGTTCTGGATTTCGGCGGACAGTACAACCAGCTTATCGCAAGACGTGTCCGTGAATGCGGTGTTTACTGTGAAGTTCTCAGCTACCAGACACCTATTGAAAAAATCAAGGAGCTCTCCCCTGTCGGAATTATCTTTACAGGCGGACCAAACAGTGTTTATGACGAATCGTCACCGCACATCTCAAAGGAAATATTTGAACTCGGCATTCCGATACTCGGTATCTGCTACGGATGCCAGCTCATGGCATATACTCTCGGCGGAACAGTATCTACATGCATCAATTCCGAATACGGAAAAACTGAAGTTACAATGCAGAACAACAGCGCATTGTTCACAGACATTCCTGAAAAGAACATCGTATGGATGAGCCATACAGACTACATCAGCAAGGTGCCGGAAGGATTTGAAATAAACGCATTTTCAAAGGACTGTCCGTGTGCATCAATGTCAAAGCCTTCAGAAAAGCTCTATGCCGTACAGTTCCATCCTGAAGTTACACACAGCGAATACGGAAAGAAAATGCTTTCAAACTTCCTTTTCAACGTCTGTGAAGCAAAAGGCGACTGGGTAATGGATGATTTTATAGAGACAACTGTACAGAGACTCCGTGAAGAGATCGGCGACAAGAAAGTCATTCTCGGTCTTTCAGGCGGTGTTGACTCATCAGTTGCAGCAGGTCTTCTCAGTAAGGCTGTCGGAAAACAGCTTACATGCGTTTTCGTTGACCAGGGTCTCATGAGAAAGGACGAAGGAGACTTCGTTGAAGAAACATTTACACGTCTTTTCGATATGAACTTTATCAGGATCAACTGTCAGAAACAGTTTCTGGAAAAATTAAAAGGCATCACAGATCCTGAAGAAAAGAGAAAGACCATCGGAACAGAATTCTACAAGGTATTCTGGGACAGGATCCGTGAAGAATCAGAAGGCGGCTTTTTCGCACAGGGCACAATTTATCCTGACCGCATCGAAAGCGGAAAGGGCAACGCAAGCGGAAAAGGCAGCACTGCAACAATAAAAACTCACCACAACATGGTAAAGATGCCTGATGATATCAAATTTGACGGCACTATAGAGCCATTGAAGGATCTCTTCAAGGACGAGGTAAGAAAAGTCGGCGAAAAGCTCGGCATTCCGAAAGAACTCGTATGGCGTCAGCCATTCCCGGGTCCGGGTCTCGGCGTAAGAATCATGGGTGAAATAACTGAAGAAAAGATCAAAGTCCTCCAGGAAGCAGACGCTGTTTTCAGAGACGAGATCAAAAAAAGCGGTATTGAATCAGAACTTACACAGTTCTTTGCAGTTCTCCCTGATGTAAGAACAGTAGGTGTTATGGGCGACCACAGAACCTACGACCACCTCATCGCTATCAGAGCCGTTACAACAGACGACTTCATGACAGCAGACTGGGCACGCATTCCTTATGATGTTCTCGCAAGAGTTTCAAACAGACTTACAAATGAAGTTGAACATGTAAACAGAGTTGTATATGATATCACTTCAAAGCCTCCGGGAACTGTTGAGTGGGAATAATAAACGCCCCGAAAAATAGGGCGTAAACACGCCAAAAGCCGTTATCAAATCGTTATCGTGGCAACGATTTGGCAACATTTCTCGATTATCGGCAACAATGATAATATAATTGTCTGAAATAGAGTAGGGGGAGGTTAAACCTCGCCCCTCTCATTGCACCGTACGTACGGAACTCGTATACGGCGCTACATCTGTATTAAACACCATTAATTCGATAAATAGTACTCAAGCGGATTGATCAGACCTGGTCGGTCCGCT
>JAZUJY010000152.1:0-64696 GCA_045643005.1 Oscillospiraceae bacterium
GCTTAATTCAAAAACAGATCAACGCCAAACATCCGGAACTCATAAATGACAAACTGTTATTCTGTAATGCCTTGTCAGCAGACAGGATACAGGATGCTCTTGGAAAGTGGAAAATCGAAAAAATTGGTGAAATATATTATCGTTTCTGTGATACCGATAACCCTGACCTCGCTCTGATTCTTGACTCCTTTGGAATATCAATTCCAAAAAAATGTTTCAAAATCAGTGAGATAAAGCAACTTAAATCCAAAATGAATTTGTCAATGTAAGACATAAAAGTAGTACATATCGTCAAACGCTTCATTAACCTATTAAACAGCTGAAAAAGCCTTGGTTTCGCACTTTAAATCAGTTTGTAAACCAAGGCTTTAATAGTTTTTCCGTCAAACTCGGGTTTTATCATAATACTTACAATCTGTCAATCAAAATCTGCAATAAAATATTGATGTTGTTACAAAAAAATATTTATTCCTTGTGTCCAGTGAATATAATTTCCTATTACGTGTTTTTCAAAAAACTTCCATGTTAAATGCATTGGATCTATGTTATTTTCTTCAATATATTTTCTGTCCTCAACATCAGGAAAAAGAACATTCGAATGACAAATGAAGCTGAAATCATCACTTTTTTCAGGCATATCAAGAATATAGAACCTGTAATCTTTTGAATTTCCTTGTTCTTTAGTTCCAAAATTGGCTATACATTCATTTTTATTATCTTCAGAAGGTATAAAATCAATATTATCAGTAATCCAAATATGAACGACCGGAAAAATATCACCACATTTCAAATCAGATTCACCAATATATGATTTAATTATACGATAATCAGGATCTTCTTCAAAATAGTCACCTATTTTCTGAACAAAAAGATATTTATTCAGCATATTATATTGATTGGCAGTTTCTCCTTTAAATTCATAACGAAAAATATCTCCATCAGACCAATTACATTTTATGTATTTCTTTTTTCTGAATTTTTTTATTTTCGGCTGTTCAGAATTCAGTTTAACTTTTAGTTCTTCAAGAATCTTTTTACGTTCATCTCCGGTTTTTTCGGATATAGCATACCATTTCTCCAATTCATATGAACCTTCAATACAGGATATGGCATTTTCTTTGATTTTCTCAGTAAGTCTGCCCGCCTGCCACATTATTTCTGCTAGTGACATCCAAAAAAGTTCTCCGTCTTCAGGATCTTCAATATACATTTTAAATTCTTTGAGCGTATTATTTAATGCTTCATCATCACTAAATCCATACTTTAAAAAAGCTGTGTAAAAATCTCTGACATCACCATAAACGTCATTCTGATTTATTTTCACACCCCATGCGCCCATTTTTTTATCACTCCTGTTTTATTTTTTTTAATATTTCATCAAATAAATAAGCGTATACTTCACCCGCTTTTTTAAATGTATCATACCCTTTACCATCAGGATTAACACCATTTATTTGATTATTGTATTTTTTATTTTTATTTTTTGTCCCAAAACGTTCAATTCCAATCTGTTCCATTCCTCTGCCTGCTTCATTTGTAGGATTTTGATACAAAGTCACTAAATTTCTTGAATCTGCACCATCTCCTCCTAATTGTTGAGCAATTAAATGACTTCGTGCATGTCCTGCGCCACCATGACTTAAATAGTTTCCATCTATAAAACCAGAAGGTCTAATATTCTTGTTAGCAATTGTTCCAGCCATAGGCATAAATCTAGTTAATTTTGCTATTGCCCCTGTTGCCCTTCCAAGCTCGTCCAGTTCGCCATAAATGATCCATCCTAAATCGTCATTATCCTTTTTATAACGTGTTTCTTCAATAACGGCATCATTTACATCTATAGAATCCAATGCACCATCTGTAATCATCTCACAAATTGTATCACCAAACAACATTACTAAAGGTGCAGCAAACAATGTTGTAAACAATGTGATTCTTAGAGCTTTTAATGTGTTAATCGCCAGTAATGTTGATATATCTGATACGCCTTCTGCTGCATCAGACATTACACTTGAAATAGCAAAATCGCTCGAGGTCATATATCCGCTTGGATCCACATTCATTACAGGATCTGCATTTGCATACAGATATTTATGCAGTGAAACCGGATCAAATATGCTTCCGGGATACGTATCCATCGACGTAAATGTTCCCGTCTGCGGATTCATGTATCTTGCTCTGAGATAGTAAAGCCCTGTTGCATTGTCAAACTGCTCTCCACAGTAGAGATAACTGTTTTCAGTTTCTCCCTCATAATTGATGACACCATAGCATCAAAAACAAAACCATCATCAAAAGCATTACATCCAATAGAAGATGCATACTTCCACCAGTCTCATCTTAAAGGAAAGCAGGATTATGGACATCAGGCAGTTGGTGTTATGCTTCCCTGCAACGGAATAACTCTAAATTATGATATTATTCTGTACGATAAATCTGTAAGTAAGATAGACCTTGTCTGCGGTATAGCTGACGAACTTAAAACTGCACCTAATGTTTCATACCTGCTTTGTGACAGCTGATATACATGCAGCAAAGTAACAGAAGCTTTTATCAGAAAAGGTTTCTATACAATCGTAGCACTTAAAACAAACAGAATAATTTTTCCTTCAGGGGTTGACATCAGCATCAGTTAAGCTTGCTGAAAATATTCTGGAAGAAGATAATTTCTTTTACCCCGTTACAGTTAAAGGAAACAAATACCTTGTTTTCAGATATGAATGCAATTTTAAAGATATTGATAACGCCGTTGTTCTCATAACTTATCCAGCAGGAGCTTTTCATAATAAAAAGCCTCTTAGAGCTTTTGTAAGCACTAATTCTGCTCTTTCAACTGAAGAGATACTCAACATTTTTACTGAAAGATGGGATATTGAGGTTTTCTTTCGTGAGAGCAAGTCAAAACTTGCTCTTGATAAGTACCAGATAAGATCTTCAAAAGGAATAAAGAGATTCTGGACTATTTCATCTCTTGCTTATCTTATTGCCTGTTCTGAATCTGATAGTTTTGACTTTACTGAGGGTTACTGCATTCTCATGAAAAAAATCAGTAATGATCGAATGGCTAATATTTTTAAATTTGCAAAAGACTGTGATACTCTTGAGGCCTTTTTGTCTTTTGTTGCTTGAATCAACTTGTGCATTTTGACTATGATTTTAAAATTTGCTCATTTATAGTTAATAACATACGATGCCATTATCAAATAAATCCATCGGCAAAAATTCTATCATTTCAGGAATCTCATTATTAACTAGTTTATACAAAAACTCTGTAGTAGTCATATCAAATTCATAGTAATCAGCATCCTCACCATATACTATGATAGTAATTGATTTAGTATTAATCTTCCAAAAAAATAATGCACCATTATCACAAATAGCCCACGGAATTATTCCATTTTTTTGCGGATAAAAATCAAATGGATAACCTTCACCCTTTTTATCTGTTAATCCATATTGATGATAAGCTTCTTTTAAATCTTCATATATTTCTTTTTGTTCCTGTATCTGTTCATTCCATACGTCATCATAAGGTGAAATAAACCAGATATAATCATTAAAGCCCCCAATTTGTTTTTTAAAAAATAAAGATGCATCTTCAGGCAATAACACACCTTTAATATCTATCATCGATTCCGTGTTATATTTTCTTGAATATTCATGTAATTCAGTTAGTAAATCATTCATAATAATTTAAACTATTTCCTTTCGAATTATTAAATATATTAACATACATTCTAAATCCTCTATTTCCATATGCTATCATTTGAATACTATATGGCATTAGTTCATTTGATAAATAATATGGAATAACAGCATAATATACAGTTTCTCCTGAATCTCTTTTGGCTTTGACTTGAAATTCTACTTTTTTCATTATTGAATTATTAACTGCGTTTTGATAAAGTGTTACTAAATTTCGTGGATCTGAACCATCTCCGCCCAACTGTTTTGCAATTAAATGTCCTCTAGCATGTCCAGCACCACCTTTACTTATTGAATTACCATTAACAAAACCTGAAGGTTTAATACTTGAAAGTGCTTTCGTGCCAGCTTGTGGCATAAAGCGCGTTATTTTTGCTAACGCTCCAGTTGCTCTTCCTAATCCATCTAATTCACTGTAAATTATCCAACCTATGTCATTTTTTTCTTTTTATTACTAACATCTTCTTGTACTAATTCTTCTGTAACACTATTACTAATATCCGTAGAATCCAGTACACCATCTGTAATCATCTCACAAATTGTATCACCAAACAACATGACTAAAGGTGCAGTAAATAGTGTTGTAAACAATGTGATTCTTAGAGCTTTTAATGTGTTAATCGCCAGTAATGTTGATATATCTGATACGCCTTCTGCTGCATCAGACATTACACTTGAAATAGCTAAATCGCTCGAGGTCATATAACCGCTTGGATCCACATTCATTACAGGATCTGCATTTGCATACAGATATTTATGCAGTGAAACCGGATCAAATATGCTTCCGGGATACGTATCCATCGACGTAAATGTTCCCGTCTGTGGATTCATGTATCTTGCTCTGAGATAGTAAAATCCTGTTACAATGTTTTCAAAGTTCTGATCTGTAGTTTACAGCCTCATATTAAAACTATTTGGTCAAGATAAAGCCCATAATCTTTTATGTGGAGGAATATCTGCATCGTCGTTATAAAAGCCTCCATGTTCATTCTTCAATGTCATCCCCTAATTTTTAACTCATAAAATTATTTCATATAGTTTATAAATTACGAAATCACCTTGCTCAAAAACCAGATTATTACCATTGCACATCATACTTTCACGCAATTTTATAAATTCATTTAGTTTTTCTATATCATCAAACAATCCATTACTGTTTAATTTGAATTTTATTAACTGCTCAATCCTTTTCAAATAAACATCACTATATACTGCTGAATAATAAGAGCCACCTGAATAAGCATAATCATATCCTATAAATTTAGTACGCCAATTATTGATGGATAATTTAGGTTTTACCTTGTCTGTTTCGCAAAGCAACATACGAAATCTATAGAAACCTGATCCTGCTCGCCGGTGATATCCTCTTCGTCATTATATTTCATACCTATTGGTAAGGGTAATATACTCTTTAAACTTTTTATACAATCTAAAAAAAAGCTGTATTTCATTTTGATTTGAAGAGTTATTTTTTTGAATTATTTCATACCAGTATTTCATATTGTGATTTTCATTTATTTGTTTTGAATCATACATCTCATTGATTACAAAATCTCTAAACATGCAATTAAAGTTTTTCTCATAACAAGTTTGCTGATTATTAATTTTTCTTGAATACAAATAACCCTCTATAAAATGATATAACGATTTATTATCAATATCATCACCTAAAAAAGCTCCAGGTCTTATTTCGATCTGTTTTATTAATTCATCTAAATTCATTTTATCACTCCAGTATCTTATAATCTATTGCACCAAAATAATACCCTAAGTCTCTAAGCCAATTTTTAAAATCCATTCCATCAAGTGAAAAATTATCATATACTATTCCATCAACTAAAACGCCATAATGATATCCATTGTTGCCAACATCTCCATATTTGTCAGAATAAATATGTGGATATTCAGTAGTAACATAAACTTGATTTGATGGGATACCAGCTGCATTTAAATTTGCAGTAAGCTCATTTGCGAAATTATCACACTGACCACTTTTCTTATATTTATCAGGAACTTTACTAACTGCTTTTTCTATATCTGACTGATCATAATTATGCACCAGCACCCCATCATCGCCAACAAAGTACGTATTATAACCTTCAACCTCAAGGTTATAAACCTTTATCACTTCATCCGGCTTTTCAAGCTCAGATCCTGTTACAACCGCACTATCTCCGTCAATAAGGTAAACCTCATCACCGTTTTCCAGATCACCTGCTGCCACCCAGCCTTTATCCATGACATAGAACGGATGATTTGTTGTTGTATCAATATCCCCTGCCGTTGTCTTCAGATGCAGTATCTCATCCTGATCATGAACATATACCGTCAATACTTCCTTAAGTTCTGTCTTTCCGGTATATATATCATATGCCCATACCTTGTCCCCGACTTCGATCTCATCTATTCTTTTCTGTCCGTCTTCGGTTGATACAAGTGTATCTCCGGTGAAACATGTCTGACTCATGGACATCAGCTGAATAATAAGTTCGATTGTTCCCGTTACTGCAAGATCATATTTGCCTTCCTTGGTATAGTGAATAATACTCTGTACTTGTTGTCCAAGTCCTGCTGCGGTAAATATCTTTGTAAGAACCGGTCCGAGTCCCTTGATCTTACACATGAGATTGATAAATACCCCGGTTACTATTCCTCTTGCAGCTGCCCAGATTATATCTTCTGCAGTACTGTCAGGATCAAGTGCTGCCTCCATTATCTGTCTTCCGATATCATAGATCGTGCACATTATGTTTACAACATTAAGTACATTTTTCATCTTCTGATATGTTTTCAGATAATTCTTATATGTCTGGCTGTCAAGGATCTTGTCTATTACATTTCTTACCGATAATTCACCAAGTGTAAAATATCCGCTTGGATCCACATTCATTACAGGATCTGCATTTGCATACAGATATTTATGCAGTGAAACCGGATCAAATATGCTTCCGGGATACGTATCCATTGATGTAAATGTTCCCGTCTGCGGATTCATGTATCTTGCTCTGAGATAATAAAGCCCTGTTGCATTGTCATACTGCTCACCACAGTAGAGATAACTGTTTTCAGTTTCTCCCTCCTGAGATATCATATTTCCCCATGCATCGTATACATACGTATCTGTTACGTTTCCTTCTATATCCGAAAGCTGTCTTACTGAGCCGTGTCCGTCTGTCAGATATATGGATATTACTCCTTCTCTTTCCTGACTTATCAGTTCTTCGCCTCTTGTATAATGACATTTTACGTTTCCGTTTTCATCTCTTTCTTCAAGTACCTGTGTGAGACTTCCGTATATATCATTGAGGTAATATGTTTTTTCTGCTTCTGTGAGCTTTGCTGTTCTGTTTCCTAAGCCGTCATATTCATACTCTTCTACTGAAACATTATTTCCTTCCTGTACTGTTGCTCGGATCATTTTGTTTTCAGTATTGTATGTAAATGCTGAGATCTTTTCTCCTTCGGTTTTGCTTATCAGATTTCCTGCTTTGTCATATTCATAGACTGTTTCATTTTCACTGACAAGCTGATTAAGAACATTGTATACATATTCTGTTCTGACTCCGTTTTCGGTTTTTGCTGTTCTGTTGCTTACCTCGTCATATTCATATGTATATTCTGTAACTTTACCTTCATTGTCAGTTATCTTTTCTCCGGTCAGTCTGTAGAGTGCATCATAGGTATACTCAACTGTTCTGTCAGTTTCTTCTGCCTTTATGCGTTCTCCTGATTTTCCGAGGCTATAAATATATGATGCCACAGTGCTGTTGTTTTTGTCAAGTATTTTTTCACTTACCAGACGATTTAACTTGTCATAGCTGTAGGTCACAGTCAAACCGTTTGCATACTCAACCTTTGATCTGTTTCCGTTTGCATCATAGCTGTATGTTGTCGCATAACCGTTTTTGTCAACTACTCTTTCAATTCTGCTAAGTGCGTCATAGGAATATGTTTCTGTTCCATACGGCGTTTTTACTTTTGTAAGTCTTAAATAATCATCATATTCATATTCAACATAACTTCCGTCAGGATATCTTACTTTAGTAAGTCCGTCCATATTATCATAGTCAAAATATGTAGTCTTTCTGTCCATTGTGACAGATACAAGCAGATCATTTTTATATGAATAGGAATATTTATGATCGGCTGTTGTTTTGCTTATCATTCTGTCATACTGATCATACGCATATTCAACAGTATTTCCGCCAAAATCTGTTGCTGACAAAACATTTCCGGTATTGTCATATGAAACTTCTGCTGTCTGACCTGCTGCATTTGTTGTTTTTACTGCTCGTCCGGCATTATCATAAACATAAGTTGTTACATGTCCGGCTGCATCTGTCACAGAAATAAGATTTCCAACTTCATCATACGAATATCTGGTGATATTTCCATAAGCATCAGAAAAACTGATAAGTCTGTCTGCTCCGTCATAGCTGTACTCTGTGATATATCCGTTCTGGTCTTTCTGAGAAGTCAGTCTTCCTCTTGCATCATATGCGGATTCAGAAGTTGTTCCGTCTGCATAAGTTACCTTTGTTCTGTTTCCGTTATCATCATATGTATATGTTACAGCATTTCCTTTTGCATCTGTTACGGATGAGATCTGTGAATGTGAATCATATTTGAATTTCACTGTGTTTCCAAGAGCATCGATTATCGCAGTATTTTTTCCTGCCTTGTCATACTCATATTTCGTCTCTGCTCCGGTTACATCTGTAATGGTCAGAAGGTTATAAGCTGCATCATACAGATATGTTTCTGTAAGTCCGTTTGGATATGTTTTTGAAAGAAGATTTCCAACCTTGTCATATTCCATCGTAACTTTTCTTCTGAGTCTGTCTGTTGCTGTCAGAGTGTTTCCTTCTGCATCATATGTAAATGATTCGGTTGACAGATCAGGGTAAGTAATTTCAGTTACGTTTCCTGCATAGTCGTATTCATAACATGTCTGTCTGCCTTTATTATCAGTTTCCTTTATCAGATTTCCTATGCAGTCATATTCCTTTGATATTTCGTTTTTATCACTGTCGATCACTTTTACAGCATTTCCGTAAATATCATATGTATAGTTTTCGGTATAGACCTTTTCTTCCCCGTCTGATGTGTATGTGATCTTTTTGGAAATACAGTTATCTTCTGAATCATAGGTAAATTCTGTTACAGTTCCGGCTCCGTTTGTTGCGGTCTTTACATTTCCTCTTTCATCATAGGTTATATTCATAAATATTCCTATGCTGTCAGTTACGGAGTTGAGTCTTCCCTTCGAATCATAATCATATTCTGTTTTATTTCCAAGTGCATCTGTCGTTGAAGATGTCAGTCCCATATCATTGTAATCAAGCTTAAGAATATCAATTCCCATAGCATTTATGGATGTGATCATTCCCTTGCTGCTGTAACCATTTGTTACCTTGTTTCCTTCAGGATCTGTCATGGAAAGCAGAAGTCCGCTTTCATCATAATTATATGATGTTTCATATCCGAGTGCATCGGTCATTTTTGTTTTGTTGCCGTGTGCATCATACTCATATGTTACAGTATTTCCATTAGGATCAGTCATGGAAGTTACATTTCCGTTTTCATCATAAATGTAAAGAGTAACTCCGCCGTTTCTGTCAGTTATTACTTCCTGTCTGCCTTCTATATCATGATCATATGTGGTTTCTTTTCCGGCTTCATCTGTTGTTTTTATCAGTCTTCCGTTTTCATCATATACATTTTTTGAAACCAGTTTTCCTCTCGGATCGTATACTTCAGTAATATAATGATCGCTGTATACAAACTTTGTACTGTTTCCGGCTTCATCAGTTACACATACAAGATCTCCGAAAACATCATATTCATACTTAACAGTTTTTCCGGTACTGTTTGTCATTTCAGTTATTCGGTTCCTGTCATCATAAGTAAACCTGATGGATTTGTTCGCCGACTTATCGGAACACTGTATGCTGTCTTTGGAAAATGTTATTATTTCTCCGTTTAAAGCGATTACTTTAGTAAGTCCTTTGTTTTTGTCAATATAATACTTTGTACCGTCATTTCGGGTATACAGAAACTGCTCCGGTTCAAATATGTCAAAATCAGTTGTACACAGAATACCTGATGCACTGTCAAACATAAGATCAGATGACGAAATATCCACTGACTCAAGTTCGGACTTTGAACCGTTGAGCGCAATAAATTTTACATTTATATTCTGGTATGCAGGTTGAAATACACTCTTTTGCGGTGAATCGATCACCATTGCAAATTCATCCCTGATCCCGTTTCCGAGATCAACATTTATTCTGTGTGTTTTGCTTTCCATAAACTGATAGGATGATATCGGTACTCTGCCTGATAATGTATCCGGTGACTGATACCAGTTTTCTGACAGCTTGCTGCTGAGAGTGAGCGATACGTTGTTATATTCAACATCCCATCCATACCCGAACGCACCTTTATAATCCTTTTTACGGCTGTCATACGTCCTGATAACATTTACCGGCACTCCGTTCACATCAAAGCTCATATCCTCAAAGCTGAGCGTGAAATTGCCTATCTTCATGTTTCCGGTCACATTTACCGTGATCATGTCTGCTGCTGTGTACTTGTCACTGTATGCAGTAAGTCTGATATCATAATATCCGTTTTCAAGAAGTGTAGTATCAAATTTTCCTGATACTTCAGACTTTTTACCTTTGCTGCCTGAATCGAATACAACAAAGTTATTTTCACCGGCAGGTGAATATTCAAACTTATAGTCTGAGAATATCTTCCCTGATATCTCACCCTTTATTTCCGATACTGATTTCAGTTCTGACATTTCTTCAGGAGATGTGATCCTGCAGGTGTACTGTTCAGCCGGTGCTGTTCTGTTATGTTTTACGGTTACAGATGTATCTTCTGATACTGATATGTCATCTTTTAATACTTTCAGAGTAACAGTATATTTTCCGTCATCAAGCATTGAGGAATTTACTGATTCTGATATGCTGCAGTCATTTCCTACAGTGCCTTCCTTTGAAAATACAGGTTCACCGCTGTCATCTTTTTTTCTGACAGTGAGTTCATATTTTCCGGTTATGACAGATGCGTCAGTCTTTGCTTCTATTCTGATCGTATCATCTGCATAAACTGATGGCTGAGGCTTGTCAAATATGATAAGACTGTTCTCAAGATCTGCCGGATCTGTTTCCCTGTTGTTTTCTATCTGATAACATGCACCTGCATATGAGGTGTTGCCGCCGTTGTCGGTTACAGCTACTCTGATCTCATATGTTCCGTCTTCAAGTAAAAATGTATCCCATACGCCGAGTATACCGTCTCTGATCTCATTATATGAAGCTGCTATCGGTGTATATCCGCCTGAATCCTTCTTTCTGTATTCGAGAACATATTCTCTCATCATTGTTTCATCAAAAGCAGAACCTTCAATATTTACTTTTCCGGACAGCTTTGACTCGTTTTCAGGTGATGTGATCTCTGCTGAAGGGAAATCATGGTCTGAACTGTCTTCAAATACGATTTCAAAACTCTTTTCATAAGTACGGTTTTTTGAGTCTGTCGCAACAGCCTTAAATACTACCACTCCCGGCTCTGCCTGAGTAAATTTTATCTCTGACGGTCCGTCTGCGATCTGTTTGTCGTTCTTGTATATGAGCAGCTTGACAAGACCGTCCTTGTCATCAGCATTTATCTCAAGAGTTACTATTTCTCCGATCTCAGCTTTTTCTGATGAAGTATTGAATGTTATTTCAGCAGGAGTATCTTCTTTTTCCTGCTTATAGTCTGTATTTGTATTTTTTTCTTTGGTTATTTTCTCGTTTGAAGATGATAACTGGTTCTTTTCTATTTTAAGATCCACTTTGCAGTATGATCTGTTTGACGACTTGTCACACGCTTCAATGAGTACAGTGTACTTTCCTGCTTCGGAATATCTGAATGATACTATCTCTGAATCAAACACTTCCTCACCTGAAGTCAGAAGCTCCCTGCTTTCTTCAGAACCGTTTTCAGTCAGGCTTACCTTGTAACTGTCAAATTCAGGATCCTTTATGGTTCCTTTTATCACAACAGTATCATCAGTAACTGTAATATCACTTTTTGTATCAACTATTATCTCAGGAGGATCAAGGTCTCTTCTGTCTGTAACTGTTATCGTCTTTGTATCACTGCCCTTATTTCCTGAAACGTCCTCACAGTCTGCCCTGATCACAAGTTCTCCGGCTCTGTCACATTTGTAAACAAAGCTTCCCGGGAACTTTGATATTGCTTTGCCTCCGACATATGTATTTACAGATTTTATTCCTATATTATCATCCGGTGCAACAGAAACAAGGATCTCATCTCCGAGGCTCGGATTTTCATCTGATACAGTTATAACTACAGTCGGCGGTTCATCGTCTGAAAAAGGCTCGACATCATCGCCCTCAAGCTCGCTTATCACTTCTACACACGGGCTGCTCCATTCGCCAAGCTCATCACATACCATGTATTTCTGAAGATATACCTGATTTGCGTCTATTATTTTCGGAACGGTGCCGTTTGTCCAGCTGCTTTCATCAACTCTCTTCCACTCATATTTTTCTTTGGTTATACCCTTGTTTTCCTTACTGAGTGCATCTGTATCATACGCGCTGAATTCCAATTCACAGATATATTTTTTCTGTTCCTTTGCCTTTGAAAGCTTTGCTTTGATCTCTGCTGAAGGTTTGCTGTGAACAAACAGCCTGTCTGTCCACTTAACTTTTTCAGACCACTTTTTGTATGAATCAAGTGATGTGTTTCCGTTTGTCGGATCATCCATCAGCTTCGACCAGATACTGTAGCATCCGGTTTCACTGAAGGAAACAGGAGCTTCTTCAAGAGTGTATTTTCCGCTTTTGCCGGTGCTGTTTTCATATACCGAAGCATCAAGCTCATATTCCCACACCTGTTTTCCGACAGGATCATTTTCTCTGTCGATATAACTGTTGGTATATTCGATCTCATCAGATGTCGTGATCGTATCACCGATATCATAATTTATGCCTGACAAAGAATTTAAAATATAGTTTTTAAGTATATCCTTGTTCTTTATAACATCATACCAGTCGGCATATATTCCGTCTGCTGATCTTAAAACTTTGTCATACTGCTGTTTTGAAGCAGCAGTTCCGAGACCTATCAGAGCAGCATCATTTTCTATAAGAGATTTTGCTGCACATCCGACTGACTGATCATCACTCAGATCATAGTTTTTGCTTTTGCTCAGATTTATAACAAAATGTTCGGCAGAATCTCTCCATTCATTTTTCTCAAGGATCTCACTGAATTCACTGCCGTTTACTGTTGACATTTTTATATCGCTGAATACAAAATATGATTCCTGTTCACAGTAATGTGATTTATGGAAAATTACCGGTCCGAATCCTGTTCCGCTTTCCTGCTCCGGCAGAACATAGTTATCCAGCATGAGCGTATCATTAATATATACAGTAAGTGTCTTCTCACTTACGAGCAGTCTGATGTTGATCTTGTCATCGGTTTTCATCTGACTGAGAATATCATAAATATCCGAGTCAGACGGGAAATCTGATGCACTGAAGCTGCGTATGGGAGAAGCTCCTCCGCCGTTTCTGAAGGTTTCGATATCAACATCATCAAATTTATAGAGCTGAAAAGCACCTTCTGTTCGTATAAATGCAAGACCTGTTATTTTCTTTATGGTTTCTGAATCAGGATCATCAGGATCTGTCTTCTCATTATATATTTTTGTATTGAAGAGGAATCCTCCGCCTATCATACTATGCCAGTTATTATCATCTCTTCGCATATCAAATGACAGGATCCTTCTTGATTTGATACCGTCATCAACGAAAAGCCAGTCACGGAACGGATATACATGATAACCAAGCATTTTTACGGAATTATCCTCATATGTTATATGGTCCGGATAGATCGTTCCGTACAGATCCATATAATTTTTGTGATCATACTCTTCCCATGCAAATTTGTCTTTGGCTGTAAGAGTGGATGCAGATATGGTGTTCAGATTTACATTGTATCCTCTCTCTTCAAGGTCGGCTTTTATTTCTTCAATGTTTTCATTAAGAATGTCTATATCATCAAGATCAGCATTTGACGCTGTAACTACGATATCAACATTTTTAGCCTTACTGATGCCTGAATATGACTCAGGTGCTTCATTTGTAACCTCTGTTACAAAATTTCCGTCAGCTGCTGATGACGTATCAGCTACAAGATATGACTCTTCTGTCAGAAGTGAAGGAATAGTATCATCGATCTGTTCTGCAACACTCAGCTTAAATTTATACTTTCCGACTGAATCAGCTGTATATACGGCATTTTTTTCGTTTCCGACAAGAAATACCTCTTCCTTTTCATCTGAAAAATCTCCGTCGTTATCGCTGTCAAACTGTACAGACCATACTCTGCTTCCGATAGTATCTCCGTCAGGAGAATATGATGTGTCTTCGAGTTTTATCTCGGCTTTTCCGTCTTCGTCTCTGCCTGTGATATCAGTTTCCTTCCAGAAGCCTGCCACTGGGGCAATATCCTCAGTTACATTTATTACTTCATAGTATTTTACACTCTTGCCTGTATTATCTTTTCCGGAAAGCTCGGCATGATAAATACCCGGCTTCGTGATGATAAGGTTCTTCGTAATTTCTGTAGAAGTACTCTCATCGACCTTAACACATGCTGCATCTTCAGGCAAGTCAGCTGTAAAATTCCATTCAAGAGAAGAAACATCAATATCCTTAAGACCAAAGCTGTCAGAAATATCAAGCGTTATCTTTCTGTTCTGCTTATATGTTTCTTCAAAATTCTTAAATTCTATCTCCGGTGCAAAGTTTACAAGCGAGGAATCATGATCTGATATACTGTTCATCTTAAAATCAGTACCGTTTATCTCAACATTTTCAGCAACGATCATTCCGTTTACGGTAAGATTTTTAGCGTTTATCTCAACCTTGCCTTTTGGTGCATAGAGAATTCCATTGATAGTGATATCTGTTCCCTGAACAGTAATATTTCCGTTTTCAGAATACAGAAACAGCTCTGCACTGTCTTCATTTTTCACAGCATCATACTGGATATCGTTTTTGGCTCTGATATATCCTTTACCGGAAAATGCTGTTCTGTCTATCCACAGATCACCTGCTGACATTACAGAATCAGAAATATTGTATTCATTTGTATTAAAATGAACTTTATCTTCTGTAAAAACATTTTTGTAGTTTACACCGTTTTTCAGCTGATTTCTGTAATCAGGCATGACTGTGCGCACATCTGTCTGTGAAACAGCCTGAACATTTCCTGATATTTTACCGGAATTTAATGTATCATTTACATAGCAGCTTCCGTTTCCGCAAAAATCAAATTCACTGCCGGAAAATACTCTTCCGTTTATGGAGGCTCTCTCCATATTTACTGTGATCTTCTTTTCTGAATATATGGTGTGCTCCATATCAAGAGGTGCAGCAAAAACACTCTCAGGAAGCGATGACATTCCAAGCTGAAGTGTCATGGTAAGAGACAACGCTGCTGCAAGAGCTTTTTTCAGTATCTTTGTATGCTTCATGTTATCTCTTCTCCTTTCTTCTGAGTACAATGCTTCCTGCAGCTGATACCCCTGATACAACAAGCATAATAATACTTCTCACAGGGAATGAATCTGAAGTATCAGGTGAAGAAACCAGCCTGACTTTACTGTCATCTCCGGTATTTACATCATTTCTGATACCGTAGTATGTAACAAATTCTTTGTTTAAAACATTTGACTCAGGTTCCCATTTTACAGCAGCAGCTGTATCTGTCAGTATGGAATTTATATCCGGAGTATATTCCCACACTGCATCGTAAAGTACACCCCAGTCAGCAAATATCAGACTGTCAGGCGTATTTTCATCTGTATTTGTTTTTCCGTAAGCAGCTATTTTTTCATTGCTTCCTGCTGTAACGCTCCAGCTGTCAGGAATATTTTCACTGAACACAGCCTCGTTTGAGACAGGTGTATTGTCAACTCTTACTGACGGAACATCGTCCCCGGAAAGCATCGGATCAATAAGGATCCTGACACCTATGGAGTCATTTTCCCCTGCCGAAATAACTTTGTAGGAAATTCTGAGCATATCTTCATAATCAGGTGTATATACTTCAGAAAAAGCAAGAGTCTGCTCTATTATCACATCTCCGAATTTCTGAGCCGAAATATGACATCTGTTGTCAATATCATACTTCGGCTCACCAATATCCTCACCTCGTCCGTACTCATAGTACGAACCGTTGATGCAAAGTGTAGTATAACCGGAGTAAAAATTTCTGTAGGTTATATTTTTATTGTCGTCCTCATCGTTATATGTCTTTCCGCCCGTCGTTGACAGCTTGTATCTGAGATACTCTCCCTCTCTCTTATCCTGTTCAACGTTTAAGCTTAAAAAAGAATTTTCCATGGAGACATTGTTAAAATACGCCTTACTGTCCGCAGCAAAGCATACTGCTCCTGTAAAAAGCGAAATTGCGAAACTTGCAGTTAATACGATCTGTGCAATTTTTTTAGCTTTCATTTTCGTCCTTCTTTCAAAAAAATAAAGGGACAGCGATTTGCTCGCCATCCCCTCAGATATTTTAGCACACTATTATAAAGAAAGAAATCCATAAAAATTCTAAAGATTTTCATTTAAGTTATTAAGGATATGTGCAGATATTATAATTATTTTGCGGTTTAAAACATTTTGTATTATCATGAAAAGTAGATCTTACCAGCGCTGATTTTACATTCAGATGTGAAGTAACTGCCGTTCTAAAATATAACGGCAAACGCAGCAGAGAAGTAATAGGACATTCAAACGAATTAAAATTTACTATTGGTTCAAAGCTCTGTGTTGTTATAAAAAGGCTGTTAAACCATCAAGCCCTAAATTTACCGGCATATTAGCCCCCGGCACTCTTGAATCTGTAAATCTTTCATAAAAAAACAATTATCACAAAACGCCGCTGATATATAAATAAAAAAAAGCCCCTTAAAGCTCCCGTTGAAGCTGCAAGGGGCTGTTTTCTTTATAATACACATCCTTCCATATTTTACCATTTTTAAATAAAATATTTCATAAATATTTGAATTGCAATATTGAAAAATATACAATTATATGATACAATATTGATATGTAAATATTAAATATGACTATAAATTTAAATAAATTTCTTTCGTCTGAACAGATTGCAAATGCTCAGGCGATATTATATCAGCAAAAAGTTGAAAGGGGTATTGTTTTTATGGCTGAAATAACGATCGAACCAAAGAGCTGCAGACAGATCGAGGAGATATCAAAACGTAAAGAATCCATGAAAGATCTTTATCACCTTACTGACGAACAATTTGAAGCAGGACTTTATCTTATGGTCTATGCAATGGCATGCGGCGGTTTTGATGTAAAAAACTGCAGGGATGACTTTACGAACAAATGCATAGACACTGTTATCTCCGTTGAAGAACCGGAATACAGAAATCAGTTTATGAACAGGATCTCACATACCTCACCATATACAGGAAGATTTGAACCATGTGAACCAAATGCCGATCATCAGTCATTGTTTTTCTCCTTCCTTATCACAGAACTAAAAAACACTGACAATATTTTTGGTTTTCTTACCGCTCTTTACAACCAGGATAAAGAAAATTTCGGATATTTTATCATTATCGTGGCAAAGGATCTTCTTGATCACAATGACCCGAACGATTTTCAGAATATAATAAACACTTTTTCCGTTATTTCAAAATGGGCATGCACAGATCCGCAAAAGACTGACTGGCTTGCAGTTCAGTTTATTACTGCAGTAAAGAGCATCAAGAGCTACGATCATTCAAATATCATTCTTTCATTTCTTACTCCTTTAAAGGACGGCTTTATAACTGAAAAGCAGTACAATCTCAGACGTGCTGAATATCTTTCATATGCTATAAGACTGTCGGATGATGTTACAGTCAACAATTCAGTATGTTCAGTAATAAAAGACATTTTAAATACCACAAACACACCGGAAGCCGCAGATTATTATGCAAGAGCACTCTCTAACGCAGCATATCAGAGTCATTCAAGTGAAAAGGCTCTTATCTACGCTTCTCTCATAAAAAGCGATGTTCTGGAAAAATCAACAGACTTTCAGTCATCCAAAGCAGCACTTGCTTATGCACGTTCTCTTTCAGTCGCAGCACATTTTTCCGATGACCATCAGGTTTGCCTGAAAGCTGCAGAGCTTATAAAAAAAGATCTTATCAACAGCGATGAGCCGAAATATCACACAGCGGAAATTTCTACCGAATATGTAAATGCCATCGCTTCTTCAGATACCATTGCCTCAATTTCAGCAGCTGAAACCGAAGAGCTTGCTGAACTGATCTGGGATGAGATCCTGTGCAGTTCTGAAAAATCATATAAAAATGCTTCCAATATCTCAAAATATGTCGGTCTCCTGCTTCAGGCATGTATAAAATACACTGATGTAAAGGAACGTGCCCGCATTACCGATATGATCTCAGAAGTTTTCGACGAAACAAATCCGGGAGTACTGATAAAGGATACTGCAATTACATATGCACAGTCAGTATATGAAACGGCAAAGCTCACAAAGGATCCGAAAATATGCATAAAAATGGCAGACAAGATAATCAAAGATCTTTTAAACAGCACCATAGAAGAATTCAAAAACACCGAAGTTGCAGAAGCTGCTGCCAAAATATTATTTATAGCTGCAAACAATACACCGGAAAACAAGGATAAGCTCGAAATAACATACAAAATGAAAAAAGACCTTATAATTCACTTTGATTCAGAAGTGATAAACAAGCTTCAGTCTGAAATAAAAGCACAGATACCGGAACCGGAAAAACCTGATAAGCAGGAAAAAGCAAAAGGCGGACTTTTCGGACTGTTCAGAAAGAAATAAAAAAACTACAGCTGCATTAAAACAAAAAATGTAGCTGTTTTTATAAGCAGAGCTCCCGGGATCTATACTGTCAGAAGAACATTTATCATATCAACAAAAAGGATGGGAAAAGCAATGATCTATACAGACGAAACGATTAATTCATTATATGAAATTTTCAGAAAAAACTTAAGTATCAGTGAAAAAAACATTGATCTTTTTACCCGCTGGATGAACGTATCAGCTCCAAGAGACTTCAGTATTCTTGATGAAATAAAAAGAGATGAAAGGATAAATTCCTACTTTGATATATATGAGCGTATACTGATATCACTGTTAAACCCTGTATTAAAAAAGATAGATCCAACAGATGAATGGCGTGACAGATACATCCTGTTCATGTATAAAATGTATGGTTTTTACACAGCAATGTTTTCCAATAAAATTATAAAAACTGACCCTGATACAAGTTATGCAGAAGAATTGCTTGAAAAGTTTTATATTATAAAAAATGCACTGATGACACTCGATAAAGAAAATGCATCAGCTCATGCCGCAGCCGCATGCATCCTTACAAACCGCGACATCAATTATCCGGCTAACTTATTCGCCTCATCAGAACCTGAAAGCTGTATTGACGGATGTATCCTGACCAAGGAGTACAATGAACCAAACGCTGTCTATTTAGCAGGAATAGCAGCCGATATACTTATTGAAAGCAATATACAAAAGGCAAAAGAAGCTGCAGCCTTAATTACATCCGCAAAGACTGACCTTTCATCCGTTTATTGTCTTTCATCCATATGTACAGCATCATACTTTGATAATTCTCTTTTAGAAAAATATTCAGAACAAATTTGTAAGGAAAAAGAAGTGATCTACAGGATCATCAGAATGAATACAGGAAAAAAACTAAGTACTGCCGCGCTGCAGCTGTTTAGTGTAAAAGACGTCATTACTCCTTCATTTATCGATCTGGTTCTGGATCTGGACTATCCGTACAACAATTCTTCGGAAACTCTGCAGGGTTCAGCAAGTGAATATCTTCTTAAAAACCACACTGACGTCTTTGAAAAGGCAATTTTCGAAACAGACAACCTGAAAAAAGCAGAAAGGGCACATAAACTGTACATCACCATGTTCCCTGACAAAGGAGAAAAAACTATTTCGTATGAAGATATTATCAAAGAAAAGGTTATCGATTATCTGTCGGAAATTTTTGAAACCCCTGACGCAAAAGAAGCTGTAAATAATTATCTCCATGAAAAAATACTTTTTTCAGAGCTTGCATCACTTAACATAAAAGCTGCCGGGGCATATCATTTCCCAAAATATTCTGACTTTTTTATAAACAGAGAGGATGAACTTACCAGAAGAACTGCAGTCATCATGACCCAATATCATGTTCATGCACCATATCATTATTATAATCCTCTAAACATAAAGAATCAGTTTATAATTGATTCTGTCTTTAATTCAGACCTTCCTGATGAAAATATTATAATTTCTTTAAACAATTTCATTTCAGATTTTGCAAAGGATGATCTAAAACTTCTTGCATCTTATCTGGAAAAATATTTTGACAGGATAGACAGCACAGATATCTCAAAGCTTGACACAAATCTGAGAATTATTTTCATCATGCTCATGTCAAATGATATCTCAAAATACAGATCCAAACTTCTTTTATTTGCAGCCGACAGCAGCAAACCGGTAAGAAACGAACTTTCAGAGGTTCTCTCAAAGGATCCTTCCATCACAGATGAAGTTAAAAAATTTCTTTGCAATAAAAAGTCATCCGTCAGAGAGCTTGCACTTGACATAATTGAAAAAACAAACGTTTCATACTACAAGGAAGCCTTAAAGGAAGCTTTTGAAATAGAAAGATCCGTAAAATTAAAAAACAGGATCCAGAAGCTCTGCGGCATTTCAAGTGAGGAAGCCAACTCAAACCAGGATATAAATGTCGATGAGATAGTAAAATCTCTTACAAAAGGTGCAAAAATGAAAAAATCAGCCTTTGCCTTTGAAGGAATTATTCCGTCAGTACATCTCAAAGACGGAAGCACCGCTGACACAAAGCTTCTGACGGCTCTTATGAACTGCTATGCTGAGGATTTCGGCAGCAAAAATCCATATGCAGATATTCTTCTTCCTTTATTTGAAAAGGATGATCTGGTGAATTTTTCAAAAGCTGTTTTTGAAAAATGGCTTAATAACGATGCTGATACAAAAAACAAATGGATCCTATGCTTCAGAGCAGCGTGCGCCGGAAATCAGATAATTCCCGAATATGACACTCTTATGAAAAAATGGGGCACCGGATTTATGTTTTCAAGATCCGGTCTTGCCGGGGATACAGCACGCTCTCTTGTCTTCTGTGAAACAAATGAAGCTCTGAGCTTTTTAGTTGAAACATCCGAAAAATTCAGAAACAAAATGGTCAGAAGAAAAGCTCTTGAAGCTCTTGGAAATGCTGCAGCACTTATGGGCATCTCCAAAGACGAGCTTGAAGACAAAATCATTCCCGATCTGAACTTCAGCGACGATATGAGCAGAACCTTTGACTACGGTACCCGACAGTTCAAAGTATATATCGGCAAAGATCTTAAGCCGGAAATCACCTGCAGCGGAAAAAAATTAAAAACCTTCCCGAAACCCGGTGAAAACGACGATCAGATATTATCAAAAAAATCATATGCCGAATATAAAAAAATGAACGATACCATAAAAAGCATCGTAAAAACACAGAAAAAACGACTTGAAAACTGCCTCTTGACCGCAAGAGTATGGACAAAACAAAGCTTTGACGAGATGTTTTTAAAAAATCCTGTTATGCACTGCTTTGCAGAGGGCCTTATCTGGGGAATGTATGAAAACGGCAGGCTTGTAAGCTCTTTCAGATATCTTGATGACGGCTCTTTTACAGATTCCGGTGATGAGCCGGTAACGATCTCCGAAAATTCACTTATCGGAATCGTTCATCCGATCGAACTTAGTGAAGAAGAAATAAATGCATGGAAGGAACAGCTGAATGACTATGAAATTACCCAGCCATTTCCTCAGCTTGAAAGAAGAGTCTTCCGACTGTCTGATTTTTCTTCAGACGAAAGTGAGATCACCGTTTTTGAAAAATCTCCTGAGCTCAATCCTTTATATTTCTGCAGTGCCATGGAAGGAAAAGGCTTTGCAAAGGGCTGTGCAGGAGATGCTGCATATGTCTATGATTTTGAACAAACGATCTCTTATTTCGGTAATCAGAAAAACGAAAACGTACGATCCATAAAAGCAGTTCTTCTCACATCCGGCTTTTGCGCAGTCGACTTTTCTACTGACCCCGACACCGCCTTTGAAATAAAAACTCTCTCATTTAAAAACTCATCATCAGAAGAAATATTACTCAAAGACATTCCAATAACACTTCTGAGCGAAATACTGAAATCTGTCATTGAGACCTCAGGCAGATAAAAACAGAAAAATCAATTAACCAAATAAAAAAACCGGAGATGTACTCTCCGGCTTTTTTTGAAATTGGCTGAATTTTTTAATATAAATTATTAGCGGGGACCGAGAACTTTAACTGAACTGTCCTTGCTGATATACTGCTTGAAGTGCGGAAGATCGGCAATATCAAACTCGCCGCTGCCGTCAACATCTGCAGCCTTCTTCAGGCTTTCAGGAATGTTGTGATTCATAAGATAGATACTCATCTTTGTAAGGTCTGTCAGATCTGCTACACCGTCACCGTTAAGGTCACCATAAACAAATTCTGAGTTGCTTGCTGAACCTGAATCATTTTTCTTTGATGTAGTGGTTGTTTCTTTTACATCTGAAGTAGCTGTTGTAGTTTTCTGTTCTTCTTTTTTTGCTGTATCAGGAACAGTACCGTCAGGCTCTGTTCCGCCTACGAGAACACCGTCATCATAAACACAGATGTTCGGATTTTCTTCTTCATTTCCGTTTCCGAAAAATGCATCGTCTTTATCATAGATCTTAAGACCGTTATAGCTCCAGTCGTTTGAAGGATCCCATTTGTCGCCGTAATAAAGACCAAGGATGAACTGATATTTTTTACCTGAGTTTGCGATTGCATATCCGTCCCAGTCAACGTCAACATAGTATGTATCAGCGAGCTTTTCATATTTGAACGGACCAGACATTATTCCGTCTGCATCTTCTACTTCAGCTGATGACTGATCGTAAAGTTCCTTGGCTGTATTTACTGCATCGATACCGCCTGAAATTTCCTTGATATTGAAGAAGTAACGAACTTTAACCTTTGTTGAAGGCTTGGTTGCACCTGAGCAAACCTTGAAGGAAACCTTTGTTACACCTGCGCCGTCAGCATTTATATCATCGATACCGCATGCTTCAACCCAGTAACCGCTTGATGAAGAACCGCCGTTTGCATCATCTCCGCCTCTCTTTTCGTCTTCCGGAGGGAAGTTTGGAGTCGGAGCCATGTCAGCTGTTCCAAAGTATTCGTAAAGACCTGCACATGCTCCAACAAAAGCAGCATTGTAGTCGATAGTAACTTCGTTTCCTACCCAGTCTGAAGTAACGTCTGTATGTGAGTCAGCATCGTCCGGACCGCCTGCAAGAGCACCCCAGAGGATGTGTCTGTGTTCACGAGGATCTTCTGCTTCAAGAAGTCCTGATGCTGCACGGTGATGAGGATATTTTACAGAGCTGTCGTTGTATCCTACGATATAGCATCTGTTCATCGGGTTATCACCCATGATATAATGCATCTGCTTCTGAGCCCATTCACTGTTTGCGCCCGGCTTTCCGCCGTTGTGATATTTGTCGATAAGAAGAGCTATAAGCTGCATAGCAGTGTTGTATCTTGCAGAACCCCAGATCTGAAGGAATGCATATCCTCCCGGAGTTTCAAGTGCCTGCCATGTAGGCATGCATTTTTCAACTTCTTCCCATATGTTGTCAAATACATACTGATTTTTGCCCTGAGCTTTTCTGATAACATTTATAAGATCGAGTTCAGGATGTGTTTCATTTATTACTGCCCATCTGAGTCCGGCACCGCTCCATACATCGTTCCAGCAGTAGCACCAGCCTGAAGGAGCATAATAGTCGTAGTAAGGTGCAGCCATTTCCATATATGTGCTGTCGCCTGTACATTCATAAAGCCATGAAGCAGCCCAGCAGTAATCATCTTCCCATTTGTTTGATTTATAGTACTGTTTCGGACCGTCACCGTTATCAGATACTTCAAGTTCATGTGAATTTGCGAAATCCCAGAGTGCTATAGCATAGTCAAGTGATTTTTCAGCATAATCGGGATCTGTATCCTTAAAGTTGAGATAGTTTATTGCAAGAGAAGCAGCTGCAGATACAACATAATCTGTCTGCGGCTTATCAGCTGTAAGGAAAAATGCAGGTCTTGCCATTGAGTCAACTTCAGGAGCTTCCCAGATTGCATGGTCAATATCACCGTCACCTACCTGGTAACAATGTGCAACGACTTCACCGTTTTTGTCACGGAATGTACATTTCATAAGGTAATCGTTGAAGCATCTTACTATCTCTTCGATATGGTCGTCCTGACCTGTCTTAACGTATGCATCACGGAACTCATAATAACCCCATCCGAGTGTAGCAGCTGCATAGTTTTCAGGCATACCGAATTCTACATGGTCACCTGCGTCGTGGAAACCGCCGGCAACGTCAACGTATCCGTCTCCGTCCGGATCAAGTACATCCTTGAGCTTGCTTATCTGAGCTGCAGAAAGGTTTGTACCTACATTTTTTGAATCCATAGGCTGAAGCGGAACCTTTGCATCGTATGTGTGACAGTTGCCTCTCCATGACAGACGGTTATGTTCTTCAACCTCCGTACCGCACATATTGGCATCGTAAAAATAAATAGAATACTGAAGAGCACGAGCATAGTCATAATCCAGACCTGAGTCATTTACAACCTCGCTTATCGGTGCAGCCTTTGTTTCCTCTGTCTTTCCTGCAGCTATTGCAGCAGTTGAAGAAACAGTTGAAGCAAGTACCACAGCACTGACAGCCGCAGCACCGATCCTGCTTAGAAACTTTTCATTTTTCATTTTAAATTCCTTTCTCCAAAAAATACTTTTCGCTATTCCGTTCATAATATATGACCGGGCATCCCGAATACATCCCACATACCATTCAACCATACTACATGTAATTATATCATATTTTTATAAAAAAAGAAATTCTTTTAATTATAAAAAAATACAATCATTTTTATCAAAAAAACAAATAAGTGTAAAAAAATTGTCAGCGATACTTTCCGAAAAGTACACAAATCATTTTATTATAAAATGTGCATAACAACTATTTTGTAATATACTCTTGATTATTTTTTATAAATGTTGTATAATATATATATAAATTTGATACGGTTTTTTTATTTTATAGGGATAAATTAATCAAAATAAATAACAAAAAGGGGGAATTGTGAATGAACAACGAAATCGTACAAAATGTTAAAACAGATATCTCTGTTTATCTTTCAGTGATCAAAAACATCCTGAAAATGATCATGGACTGTGACGATATTTTTCAGATCATTGCTTTGCTTGACAAGCTTGCTGACCGTTTTGACGAGATCTGGGAAAACGAATATGCTGTCAAAGCCGTTAAGATCATCAATGCCATCGAGCATACAAACGAGCCGAACGTCGACTCTTACAAGGATCTTATAAGATTTGACTTTGCACGTTATTTTTGATATTTTCAATACAGCTCTAATCACAACTATACTGTTTGAACTTGTTTCAGACACTTCAAACAACAAAAAAGGACCGCTTAATCGATGCAGTCCTTTTTTGTTTTTTCTTATTATATATTATCCGCCTGCTTTTAAAGAATTCAGGCTGTACGCAGAAGAACCACCTTCTGCATCTTTCTCATGACTATATGTTATATACGTCATAACATATATCACTCAAAAGTTATACAAATTATAACATAAAGAATCAAATAAAACCACCTTAAACTTGTACAAAAAAATATAAAAAAATTATGTTATTTTTTTCATTAACAAGCGGCATGGTAACCGGATGAAATTCCTTTACCATGCCGCTTGTATATCCGTTTTAATTTCAAAGCTCTGTGTTGTTCAAAGCTCTGCTTTTAACAAGCAGAGGCGATTCGCAGAATCGGTTCCCGCTCAGTCGGAGATTGTACTCCGACTGAGCGGGAAGATAGAACCCGCCGCCTGCAGAGGCGGGGGATATCCTCTGTGTTGTTATATTTGAATCAAAAAATTTTTTATTTAAAAATACTCCGTTTTATAACCTGCATTTATTGAAAATTCCTCAGCATATGATCCTTTTTTTACAAAAACAGAAGGCGACATTTTCAAAGGATCAAAAAGGCCGTCCTCGATCTCGCTTATTTTTTCTCTCAGGACCAGCTTCTTAAGACCTCTGCATCTTTTAAAGATACCCGCTCCAAGCTTTGTGACGCTGTCCGGCATCTCAACGCACTCGAGTGATTCGCAGCGGTCAAATGCATACTCTTCAATATATTTCATTCCCTCGGGGATAGTGATATTCTTTAATTTTTTACATCCGCAGAAGGACTTGAATTCTATTTTTCTGATATTTTGCGGAAGTCTTATTTCTGAAAGCTCCTCACAGTCAAGAAAAGCGCCGATGCCTATCTGAAGAACTGTATCAGATATTATCATTTTTCTTAATTTTATACATGCTTCAAACGCAAAATCTTCAATAACTGCAACTGAAAAAGGAAGTGAAGCTTCACCGGAAGCTGATGTTTTTTTCATTGCTTCAAGCTCATCGTCATCGTTATAGACCGAGATCTCTTCAAGATTTGTGCAGAAGCTGAATGCCTCCGAGCTTATCTTGAAAATCGACTTAGGCAGAAATACTCTTTTGAGATTTGTACAGTTTTTGAATATTCCTTCAGGGAGAACTGTCACAGTAGGCGGGACCACGACCTGACACGGTCCGTGCTCGACTGAGCAGAATGCTCTCTGTGCAAGCTTTTCCGTTCCATTTTTTATTTCATATATGATACTGTCATCTATCCTGCCCTTCAGGCCAAGAAGGATCTTGTCATAGTAGATGAGTCCGTCAGGCTGATTTTCATACCATGGTGTGTTTTTGAACGCCTCAGCACCAACTGTTCTGATCTCTTCGGGAAGCCTGATATCGATAAGTCCGCTTCCCTTGAACGCCATATCACCTATTTCATTCAGGTTTTCGGGGAAATCTGCGTGTGTCAGATTTTCACAGCGTTTAAAGGCCTCGTTTTCGATTTTTTTCAGGGATCTCGGAAATATGATCTCCTTGAGTCCGCTGCAGTTCTTAAACGTTCCGGAATAAATCTTTTCCACACCTTCCGGTAGCTCTATACGAGAAAGCTTTTTACAGTCATCAAAAACCTTTTCCTTGATCTTCTTTACGCCGTTTCCCAAAGTCACCTTTCTTAATTCTGTACAGCCTGCAAATGCTTCCTCAGAAATTCGCTCGACAGGTGACGGAATATCCGCTTCAAAGATCATTCTGCACTGATAGAAAGCTCTTCTTCCTATCTTTGTGAGTCCTTCAGGAAAATTTATCTCCTTAAGACAAAAGCATTTGCTGAAGGCCTCTTCTCCGATACCGGTCACAGTTGAAGGCAGTCTGACGCTTTCGAGCCTGCTGCAGCCCTCAAAGGCTTCATCCCCTATCTCGGTTATTCCTTCATCTATATAAGCAAAACGAATATTTTTTGCAAATTCCTCATCTGAGATATTTTCCAGAACACCTGTGCCCTGGAGATAAAGCTTTCCGTCACTTTTAAACCGGTAGCTGATATTTTCACATTTTCTTACAAATCCCGATGTTTCAAGCGGTGCTGTTCCTGCATTTGAATCGTTTACAGCAGGCGGCAGCTGCGGTGGTCTGATATCTATAAAATCACTCATAAACTCGCTCCCTTTCCCTATATGCATTTTTGCATATTAATCTATCTTTATTATATCACTTATTTTGCATTTTGGCAAATATTTTTTCACTGAGAATAGCTTTATTATTTTTTTATCAAAAAAAATATTCAAAGCTCTGTGTTGTTACAGATACCAAAGAAAAAAATTGTCGCTTTTGAAGCGACCTTTATGTCTCTGAAATAAACTATAATAAAAACAACGAAAGACGAAAAACAAAAAAGTCTCTAAGAAAATTTTACAATAATATATTAACGGAGGTAAACAATTATGAAAAAGGATTTTACAGAAATAGTTTTTATACTTGACGAAAGCGGCTCAATGTCTAACCTTAAAAGTGACACTATCGGTGGTTTCAACTCAATGATTGAAAAACAGAAGACTGAGAACGGTGATGCTGCAGTAACAACGATCATGTTCAGTACTGAAAGCAGAATCGTTCATGACAGAGAAGATATCAGCAAGATCGAAGAAATGACCGGCAAGCAGTACTGTCCGGGCGGATGTACAGCACTTTTTGATGCAGTCGGCGGTGCAGTAGATCACATCTCTTCGATCCACAAATATGCACGTGAAGAAGACAGACCTGAACATACGATATTTATCATTACTACCGATGGTATGGAAAATGCAAGCAGAAAATACTCAAAACAGGATGTAAAGAAAATGATCGAAGCACAAAAGGAAAACGGCTGGGAATTTGTCTTCCTTGGGGCAAATATTGATGCTGCTCAGGCCGCTGCTGATATAGGGATCTGCAGGGAAAGCGCTGTTGACTATGTTCCCGACTCATTCGGAACTCATACTCTGTTCAAAGCTGTATCCTGTGCTGTTTCAAACGCAAGAATGGGCAGAAAGAATTCTGAGTACCAAAAGTGGCGAGAAGAAGCAGATCTGTATATGGAAACAAAAAGCAGACATTGATCGCGGAATATTCGTTATGCTTTTTTCTATACATCTGCTTGCAAAATTCCCGGATTTTATGCTATACTGATTCTGAAACATACAGTCTTCAATTAAATCGAAAGGAACCATTCAGTTGTTATGGAAATATTTGATATCGTAGACGAAAAAGGCGATCCTACGGGAGAAACAGTGGAAAGAAACGAAGCACACGACAAAGGGATCAGACACCGTACTGCTCACACATGGGTTGCAAGGAATAATAACGGTCATACCGAATTTCTTCTGCAGAAAAGGAATGACGACAAGGAGAGCTTTCCGGGCTGCTACGACACATCATCTGCAGGACATATTCATGCCGGAGACGAGCCGCTCGTATCAGCACTCAGAGAACTTGAGGAAGAGCTGGGGATCAAAGCAGAGGCTTCTGAATTAAACTTCGCAGGTACATTCATTGTTGATTATGAAAAAGAATTTTTCGGAAGGATCTTCCGAGACAAAGAGATCCCTTTTGTTTTTGTCTATACGAAAAATGTTGATATTTCAAATCTTAAGCTTCAGAAAGAAGAGGTATCCGGAGTAAAATGGTTTACTGCCGAAGAAATATCCGACATGATCACAAGACATGACAAAATATGCTGTGTTCCGAAAAACGGATTTTTGCTTGCAGAAAAATGGTGCAGTATCAACTTAAAATAACAGAGAAAAAAAGGTGTATGCGATCCTTTCAGGGATACATACACCTTTTTTCAGCTCTTTTTTTACTCATCCGCAGTCATATATCCGAACAATACTTGCTCAAATCTGAGAAGCGATGTCATTCAGTTATTTATCTTCGGATAATTAAGCACAGACCGATACTTTCAAAATGTCAGAAGCACATCAGAACAGCGACAAAACAGCAGCCATAAGTGCTGCTATCAACGGGAATCCCACGATCGTTCCTATCCATTTTCTTATCATGGTTTTTTTAGGAACATACGGCATCAGATCCTCTGTTCCCGGGATCACCCAGGCTTTTGTCCTGCCTACCCAGTACCAGTCGATAAATATCCTGTCAAAAAGTCCCTCGATCATCAAAACGCCAAGGGACTGACAAAAAGATTCTCCAAAGCCTCTTGCACCGTTTATGAAATAAACCATCAGAGGGATCAGTACAAGCATCGGAACAAACAAAGCCAGAGCTGCCGCTGTCTTTCTCTTTTTCAGCTTTTCTTCAGTGATAAGACCTTTCTCCACTACTCTCTTACGGACCTCCGGCTCATAAAAATACACAGAGCCGACAGGACCATCCGCTATCCCTACCACACATACGAGAAGCATCAAAAAGCACATGGCAAAGCCTTCGATCATAATTTTTAATATCATTTTCCTCTCCCCATCATGTATTTGGCTGAACGTCATCCCAGTCTGCAGATTCATCCGCACCGACCAGCCAGTCAAGAGTCTTGTGTCTTTCAAAAACAACTCCCTGATCCATACCTGCCACAGAAGGAAGTCTGTGGATCCTGTTGTCAACGCATGACCAGTCGAGACAGAAAACAAGGTCATCAGCATCCAGAAGCTCGCCCGGTGTTCTCAGACTGCAGGCATTTTTCAGTTCATCATATGATTTGTATTCATGTATTCTTTTTACTATTCCCGACACATCACAGTAATGATCAGGAAAATCAAGTTCCGTAAGACCTAAGGCCCATTCACAGACATAAAGATTTTCATACTGCCATGTGTAATTTGTCGCATCATCATCTGACGGATCTTCATCGTTAAAGAACTCAAGCTCATTTGGTGAGAACCAGTCCTCTGTCATTCCGTACATATTCATCACATTTGAAACAAGATCATGAGCGTCTTCAATATCACTTTCTTCATCCATAAGTACTTCAGCATAAAGTGATATCGCAAGAAGAGCTATCGTTCTGTGTAAAACTTCATCAAGTGATCTGCAGTTGCTGCTCTCCTCAGTTTCCACAAATGGATACATCGTCGGAAGCATCAGACATTTTTCATCAAGGACCTTCATGGTTCTTTCTCTTCTCGCTCTTTGCTCGGTCGGAGCATCGGTAAACGGGCTCGGCTTTCTCGGAGGGAGATATGTTTCCAGATCAGATTCGCCGTCATCGGAAAGAATGCATTCTGCTTCACCATTGCTGCCGGGACGATAAATCTTTCCCGGCTCGTCATCATCACCTGCCACGAGAAGCAGTGAATTTATCTCATCTGACGAACTCAACAGCTTTTTTATAATATCAGAAATATCAGCTGAATCAGACTGCTCAGTTTCGCATCTCATCATCACTATGGAATTCATCCATAAAAGATATGTGACGAGATTTGTCCTGATATCAGAATGCACGGTTTTTGTATGATAAAAATGTCCGGCAATACCGTTTATCTGTTTTTTGGCACTTTCCTTTTCTTCTTCGCCCATTCCTTCGGATAAGATCACCATATCGATCCCGAAATTATCGGACTCGACCGTGAACTGAAATGTTGATGCATCAGAAATACCAAACGGCTTTAAAACCGCTGTTCTGATTTTCTCAGGATTTTTTTCATCTGTCAGTAAATACAACTTTTTTTCCATAAATAATTGCTCCTTTTCTTTTTTTCAAAGCTATGTTTTCATCGAGCAGCGGCGATTTGAAGGCTCGGTTCCTGATCCTGCGGAAGATATTCATCTTCGTCGCTGTCTCAGCTCACACTGTATCATCATTATATCATTTATCACATAGTCATACAAGTACAAAAATATATAAAAAATCTTCCGGAAATCTGTAATATGATCCCCGGAAGATGCTGTCAGGTTTTCTTTAAAGTTTTCTTATTTTTTGGGTGTCAGACTGTATACTGTATTTTCTTTCTGGCTGAACGCAAGCAGAACGCCTGTTTTGTCAGGTGCTATGACCAGGTCAAAAAGCGGAAAACCTGCTTCTTTTTCATCAAGAAGCTTTGTACATGTGTTATTATAATTTTTTTCTTTTTCGTAATATATGATAATATTTTAGCATATGATGATTTTCAGGTCAATCAAACATATAAACTCAAAAAAATCAAAAGAACGCTTCTCCGTTTCAAAGACGGAAAAAGCGTTCTTCTGTAGTATATTTCTTAAAAAATCATTCTATTTTGATCAGATAACAGACTCACAGCCTTCGGAACCTGAAAAATATAAACTTAATTCATTTTTAAATTTCTTTAATTTCTTTTGTGCTACGGGAACAGAAATGTTATTTGTCATATATATCATATAGTCGGTAATGCCCTTCACATATTCCATATTTATAATAAAGCTTTTATGAGGAGACGAAAACCGCTTCATATCTATCATTTCTATTATTCTGACAATTCCGCCTCGAATAATATATTTCCGTTCTTCTGTAAAAATAGTTATCCTTCGGTTGCCTGTATATTCAAACACATATATATCATTTGTATCAAGCATCAGCGGACCTGTCACACCCTGAAACTCGACAACTGAATTTTTCTTTTTCTGTTCAACATAATACAGATAAAAATCTTTTATTACTTTATAGATCCTCTCTGTCGCGACCGGCTTTTCTATAAAGTCAAACGGATGAACCGCAAATATCTTTATAATACAGTCCAGACGGCCCGATATATATACTATAGCTGATTTTCTGTTTTTCAAACGAATTTTTGCTGCCATCCTGAGCCCGTCCACACCATATGGATCAGGATCAAAAAAAATCATATCAAATAACATATCACTCTGACACAGTTCATCAGGACTTGAAAAATTAAAGATCAGATGATCGAGACTGTATTTGACCTGAAAACCCGACAGACTCTTTGTGATCTGCTCAGAAACGTTTTTATCATTATTACATACTGCTATTTTAATCATATATCCCATCCCCCATTCGTTATTCTGAAATCAAAAAGTACAATCTGCGACTGTCTGGTCAGCGATTCTACGAATCGCCTCTGCTTGTTAAAAGCAGAGCTTTGAACAAATTTAATCATAACAAATGCTGTTCTTCAAAACCTTTTTTCGATAAAGGCTCTGAAAAAACAACGACTGCGTAAAAAACAATTACGCAGTCGTCCGGTAGAATTATCAGTTTAAGTGATCTGCTGCCGAAAATGCAGCTTCAAAAACTACTGACTATTCAAAAAGTAATTTGGCTGTTGTAAATATCATGTGTATCCATTCATCTTCTTATTCTTTATCAGCGTCGGATAGTCTACAAAACAGAAACTCATGTCACATTCGGTTTTGACGCCGATCACTCTTCCAATATCTGTATATTCCCACATACCAAGCTGATCTCCATGATCCTCAGTCATGTAATATTCATTTTCATTATACTTCATACTCCGGTCAGATACCCAAAATGCATAATCTGTTCTGATCGTATCCTTCTTGCTAAGAGACTGATTATTAATTACATTCAGGTTTGACTTATTCACATAAATTCCCATCCATTTGTTATATGTCTGAACAAGTCTGCTGTTCAATGCTTTAATTATATTTTTATAATGATAACTTGATGATACAAAATAAGACATTTCATTGAGTCCTATGTATATAGGATATTCAAACTTTCTGCCTTTTAAATTGTAGTTGTTCAGATTATCAACCAAAGAATTGACCTTTTTGGTAATATTTGAAGTATTTGAAAGATCACCTGATGTCAGGAACAGTTCATAATACACGCCTGTCTTGATGTTATGAGTGTTATGGCATTCATTATAAACATCTGAAAATATTTCTCCTCCACGTGAAATATTTTCAGCCTTTCCAATTGCTTTCAGTATCACAAAATCCACATTTTTACTCACATAATCAAAATTGATATTGCTGCACTCCAGAGGATCAAGTAATATGCCTCTTTTAATAGTCTGATTTGAAATAGTACTTTTGGTCATTATAGATTCCCCCTAATAGTATTTTGTACATTTTGTCAGCAAATTGGTCTTTCTTTTTGTTCTATATTATGTTTACATACATATTATAACATAAAAAACACGTTTTGTGTCAAAATTACAAAATTGTAATTTCAAAAAATCGACTTTCAAGATAAGCAAAAAAAATATTTTAAAAAATACGTTTTGAACAAAAAACACTTGACATTGTTGAAAACTTATAGTATAATATATATAACAAATAGGAAAATTTGTGTTCGATTGCACATTATAACTAAATTTTAATATTTGGAAAATATGAATGGGTGATTTTACACTAAATCAGGGGGATGATCATTATGCGTTTAAATGAAATGTTTTTTAATATCAAAAGGAAAATATATGATGAAGTTCAGGATACAAAAAAGAACGAACTTCGTTTTGATCCGGACGGCTCATCAATTTCTTTTGGTAACCCGAAAAATTCTCAGGTAACTGTTTTTATCGAAAAGAACAAATGCTGGGCAATAGCTGAAGGTCAGTACGGAATTTATCAGAAAGCTGTTATTTCAGATAATTTCTTCAAATCTTCGATACCCAACAATGATGCTGATATCAGCGACTATGTACTAAGTGTATGGAACACACTGATGTCCGTAGTAAATCAGTATATCAGAGAAAACAGTATTTCCACAAGAGACGGCACACCTGATATCGTTGTTTCGATGACAGGAAAAGAAAATGAGATTCGTTTCAGAGGCGCTGTCTGATATTGATTTTTTTAATTATTCCGGCCTGCTTTCAATAATCTGAAAGCAGGTCTTTTTTTACGTAAAAATTAATACTAAAAAACAGAGCTTTGAAGAAAATATGCACCCTCGAGGGCAAAAAATAACAGAATATTACATATTTCAGGATAAGAATATAATAATTCTTATATTGACTAAACAAGATAAAATATGTTAAAATATTAAATATATCGGTTCATTTTTTTTATTATTGAGGGGGAAAAGAAGAATAATGAAACAACTAAAATGTGTCCTTTTGATATTATCCTTATGTCTTTCTCTCTGTAGCTGCACGATTTCCGGAAACAACAACAGCAGCGCTACATCAGAAGAAACAGCAGAAACATCTGAAACTTTCGCAGAAGAAACCACTGTCGCAGAAACTACTGTTCCTGTAGTAACTGAAAACAAAAAAGAAACAACTCAGACCACAAAAGAAGTCATCAAAATAGAAAAACCTGAACTTCTTTATTTTATCAGTCAAAATCAGACATTGAGAGAATATGAAACCTCCAAAAACATTCCTTTGGTTCAGATGTCTTATTCACTCGCTGTTCTTGACGATACAAACAGAAAAAACTATTCCGCTCTTGCTGATATCCTTGACATGCACTCAAAAATTGTCAAAGCTTCAGAAGAAGAGCTGTTTGATGAGCTCAAAAAAACTGCTCAGGACGAATTCAACAAAGATCCTGATTCTTTCAGCATCTATACAAATTCTTCAACCACTCTTGTCCGGAGAGCAGATTCACTTGCAGTCAGCCTGCTTGAAGAAATAACAGACAACAACGATAAAACCGAACATAAAAACGTTTTATCATACAAGACATATAACTATGATTCAAAAACAGGAAAAGAACTTGTCCTCTCTGATGTCATAAAGGATACAGCCGCTCTTCCGGATATCATAGAAAATCTTCTCAGATACAGTCAGGAGCTTTACAATCTTGAATCTCCAAATGCGTTATCCGACTATTTCAATAACACAAAGGAAGAAGATATAAAATGGACTCTTGAAAATGAGGGTATCACATTTTATTTTGATTCAACAGACGGTGTTTCCGCCAAAGGAGGATCACGACCTGTTACGATCTCATACTCAGCACATTCATCAATTTTTAAAACCGACTACATGCTTTATCCGGACGCCTATATAATAGGAACCGGTGAATCCAACTTTTATTATGATGTAGATGATGACGGAATATGCGAAGAGATCATCACAAAATTCAGAAATACGGATTCTTCAGCTTTCGAATATTCATCCGTTTCAACTGCAATTGATTCAAAAGCATTTGAGATCAGCATTCGTGCTGACAAAAAAAATCAGTATATAGTCAAAACGTCTGATAACAAATGTTATCTTTATATCTTCTCACAATATCTCGAATACCCCGGTGAACTTCACATTTTTGAACTTACAACAGACGGTCCGAAATATCTCGGTGAGGAACTTTTAGAACTTCATACTTACGAAAGTCAGGCAGGAAATACAATTATGCGTGATATTCCTACTGATCCCGAAATGTTCTATCTCGATGACGTAAGCTCCGTATCACGCGACCATAACAGAACAGCATACACTATCTCAGATGGTAAACCTGACATTAAATAATACAATTAACAGGCTATGCGAAAAACAAAGCACATCAAAGCTGAAATTATTAATTCAGCTTTGATGTGCTTTTTAATTTTCTCAAAAGTCCTGTACCGTTTTTTGTATTACTATCTCATTTCATTTGAATTAACTATATCTGAAGATGTTTCGTAAAGACGTTTTATCCATGGACGAGCACAGCCAATACTGATCAAAATATTTGTAATGAATGTAAATGCACTTACTCCTATGGCCGGAAGGATCATTTTAAATACAATGTCATTAAATTCTTTTACATCCATCTGATCAGGTGAATACAGGAATGACAGATATATTCCGACGCCTAATAAAACACCGATAACACTTGAAATTGCAGTAAACAGAATAACCTCACGGAAAACTGAACGATTGATCTGCTTTTTCGTCATGCCCTGACATCTCATGATAAAATATTCTCTCTGTGAATTCATCGTTCTTGTATTCGTAAGATTTACAGAAGTGATAACTCCTGCAAGCCAAAGCAAAACTGCAAAAACAATAAATGTTTCAAACACAGCCTTTGGAAATTTTGTTTTTCCTGATGATTTAAGATAACAGTCTTCATATTCAAAAATATTATCATTTTTGTCGATGATCTCGCGGAATAATGTTTTGGCTGTATCATAATCAGATTTATCCGAAGTCGTCAGACTTACACTTACAACTCCGCATCTGATATCATTCATCATTTCTTCAGGTACCAGCATCCATTCATCAATTGTAACATAAAGCTTTTCAGCTTTGAACATAACTCCTAATATATCTGCTTTAATAGTTCCAAAATCCACATATGTATCCGGACTGATCATCGAGGATGGCGCAAAGCAGGTTTCCATGATTCCGGTAAATCCCTGCATTTCATTATTATCATCCATATCAAAGCTTGTAGCTAATCTGGAAGTCATCACAATTCCGTTTTGTGCTCCTGAAAAATCATCATATGAAATATTTGTATACTTTTCATATTTGTCTTCATATTGCTGTCTGTTTACAGGAATTATATAAACAGCACCGTCTTCTGTATCAGTAAAATAAGTATCAACAACCGATCGTGTCCTGTCATCAAGTGCGTTGATCTCACAATAGGATACTGTTTTCGGAATTACAGCAGAGAAAACAGATGAATCAGAAAAATCTTCATAAACATCATTAAGTGTTGTATTCAGATAAGATATGGTAAAATCTTCAGGATATGTTTCCTTTTCAGACATCTGATCTATCATTTTAATTACAGAAAAGCCAAACAAAAATGTTATAACAAGAACAGTTGTGCTTACAGAGCAGGCAAAAACTGAAAAGGCAAATTTTCCTTTTGTTCTTCCTATATTTTTTCTAACAAACGAAGAAATAAACTGTCCCGGAGTCTTGTCAAGAACTGCATTTTTTCTCTTGGACTCAGGCTTGCTGCTGCCTGAAGCAGCTCCATAGCTTGCAGCCTGTGCAAGAGTTTTCTTTTTTGTCGGAAGAACAGCGGATGTATAAGACGATATTATCAGACTTATAAAACAGAAAACAACAGCAGCAGCTATAAGCAGCGGATGTACATAAAAGACAATTGCCGGTACACCTGATTTTTTTAATAAATTAAAGATCAGATCTGAAAACAGATATGAACACACTGTTCCCGGAATAACAGCTGTAATGCCGTAAAATATAGCTTCTGTAAGTGTAAGAACCGTAATATGTTTTTTCTGTGCACCTACTATTTTTAAGAGATTAAGTTTTCTGTTTCTCTCAGTTACGGATATTTCAAATGCGTTGTCAATTACAAGTCTCGTATACAGCCATAAAGCAATTAAAAATACGACAAGCATCACAAAATACTTCAGGAAGAATGAGGCATCAACAAGTGCTTTTCCTTCCACAAGCAAAAGTTCCTTATTAAAACCGTTCGGGTCATTTCTTACATCGTACTGATCCTTTGAAGGATCTATCTGTTTAACGATATCATCAACGGATTTCCAGAAGTTTGAATCATCCTTTATTGTCATTGCTGCTTTATTGCTTAATGTTGAATTTGATACATACCCCTGATTTGAAGTGATAAGATCGCGTATGATAACATCTCTGTAATATGTATATACAGGAAAAACGCTGTCATCCGTAACGGTAGAAAAGCCTTCGATCGTATACATTCCTGATACTGTTTTTCCTCTTGTACCGTCTTTTACAGGAGTAAATGCGATCAGGATCCTGTCTCCTATTTTATAATCGTAATTTTTGTATAATTCAGGAAGTACAATACCATCTTCCTTTTTTACTTCAATACACTTTTTATGAGTAAGTGTTTCATTTGTAATTGTTCCGGTGATAAATTTCTGAACAATTCCCGGAACATTTACGATCATGCCGTTATCAACATTTACCTCTATATAGTTTTTTGAAATGTCAAATGTTTCAGAATTGACATCATCCACTGAAGCCGCATATGTATTTACTGCACCGTAATACATGTAATCCTTGACATCAGGATGATGCTTAAGAACATTTACACCTTCTCTCTGATCCGGCAAACCTGCAAATATCTGACTGAGATTTACCTCTTCAAATCCGGTTTTATATTCTATCAGATATTTTTCATAGCTCTTTAAAAGACTGTTTCCGATTATCAGACTGATAGTCAAAACAAACGCTGCAAGAAAAACACTGATATAGGTCAATAATGTTCTGAATTTTTGCCGCTTTATATACTTTAGCGAAAGAGAAATTATATACTTCATTATTATTCTTTTCCTTTCAGTGTAAGCTTTCCGTCATTCATAAGATATTGAGTGTCTGCCTCAAGGGCGATTTTCTGATCATGCGTAATAAGAACAAGTGCCTGCTTATATTTTTCAACTGAATTTTTTAATATTGATATTACTTCTTTGCTGTTTTTGTTATCAAGATTTCCAGTTGGTTCATCAGCGAGAATGATTTCCGGCTTATGAATCAGTGCTCGTACAAAAGCAACTCTCTGCTGCTGACCGCCTGACATCTCATGAGGATATCTTTTTCTCAGAGCTGATAGTCCGGACATTTCCAGAAGTTCATCAAGGTATGCCTTATCGACCTTCTGATTGTCAAGATTTAACGGAAGAACAATATTTTCCTCAGCTGTCAGAACAGGTATCAGATTAAATGTCTGAAAAATAAAACCTGTATGCTTTCTTCTGTACTCAGCAAGCTGATCGTCAGTCATGGACGTCAGTTCAGATTTTCCAAACGTTACTTTTCCTGATTCAGGAAGGTCAAGTGATCCGAGAATATTCAAAAGGGTGGATTTTCCGCTTCCGCTTTCTCCGGTAACTGATACAAATTCGCCCTTTCTTATTTCAATGCTTACATCATCAAGTGCTTTTACTTCTGTTTCACCTGAACCATATGTCTTAATAAGATTCTCCGCTTTTAAAATTACTTCATCTGTCATTTTTATACCAACTTCCTGTTATTATTATTCAAAGCTATACTATTATAATAGTATAGTATAGTATATTTATTCAATAAAAAAAACTTCCCCCGTCATTTCTCCTTCAATGGAAAACGTCGCTTCATAAAAGCCAATATTGCTGCCTCCGGGATAGCACATCCTGAACTTTAATATGATCTGTTCTTCGTCAGTTTTCTCTTTGATCCTGTATGAAATACTATACAGATATGATTCAAGCGAATTCCTGTCAAAAATACCGAATGCCGCACTTTCTTCAGCTTCTTCAAGCAGATATTTGTCGAATCTGTTTCCAAATGTTTCCCATGCTCTGTTCTTCAGATCATACTTATCAACAATACTTTCAAGTAAATCCTTCATATCATAATCCCTCCCCAAAACACTATATTATGATTTGAATATAGTATTCTATTATATTATAATATATTATGTAACAAAAAGAAATAGAAATTTAATATAATTTTAAAAAAATTCCAACAGTTGAAAACATTTATGTTTCATGCTATAATATAATAGTATATATTATTTCAAAAGGAGTATTCGAAAAATGAAAATAAATAGTCAACGTATATTCTCTCTGATCATTGCATTTACTTCTGTTCTGACTTTATCTTCATGCAAACCAAAAGATCCCGAAACAAGTGTAAGCAGCGCAAAATATCAAAAGCCTTCAAGAACTATCCGCACACCTGATGTCGAAGATATGAAAGAAGGAAAGCTATACGTTTCAACTGACAGAATTTTCATGGGGCAGATAAACACTGTTCTGTTTGAAATAAAACTGGATCCTGAGATCGTAAAAAAGGGTGACGATACTCTGGTCTACTCAAGCGCCCCTCTCGGACAGCTTCATGATGATGGAAAAGACGGAGACCGTGAAGCAAATGACGGAATATATTCTCTTTACTATGAAGAAGATTCCGCAGTCGGAGATGATGCAGGTGAATTCAACTGCTTTGTTGGCATTTCGGCCGATGCTGAAGTTATTTTCAAAAGCGACGAAGTTAAGATGAAGCTTTACGAACCTCTTGAATCATCAGATTACGAAGAACAAAACAGAATGTACTCCGAATTATCAAAGATCTATGACCCTTTCCTTGAATTTGGCGGAATTCCGTCTGAAAAAACCAAAGACGCCTATGAAGCTGTAGCAAAAGCTGCTGAAGACATGAAAAAGGAAGGAAAAGTTGACAACGTAATTACGGATCCGGACAATTACTCTGTTCGAATAGTACTGAAAAGCGGTCTTCTTTGTGATTATCAGCTTATGCCGTACTGATTTTTGATTATTTACAAATAAACCCGACTAAATGATAACTTTTCATGATAAAGTATTTATCTGAAAATAGAATCATTTTGTCGGGTATTTTTTTATTTATTGTCAGTCAATTTAATTGACAAACCAAAACCAGCCGAGCAGTCGACTGGTCGTTTTGGTGTGTCTATCACATTAAAATTGGAGGTTAATATCATAATTCAAAGCTCTGCTTTTAACAAGCAGAGGCGATTCGCAGAATCGGTTCCCGCCGCCTGCAGAGGCGGGGATATCCTCTGTGTTGTTATAAAATAATATCTTTCTATTTCATTTTATCATAATTATGATTTTTTTGCTATTATCTTTGTTTACAAATAAGCTATGATTTCTTTCTCTTATCGGATTAAAATTAAATAATTAAAGGTCTTGAAAAAAATTATATATTTTTTTAATAAATGAAACTCCCCTCATATTCATTGACAATGTCATGAACATAAGGGGAGTTTCTGGAATATATGAATAAAAACAAAGAAAATAGCAGAATTATTTCTTATTCTCCAAGAATAAGACTTTTTAAAGTGATCATATCAAGAATGCTGACTTTTCCGTCTGAATTAACATCAAAAGAATTTGAATACGAAGTCAGTCCGATAAGATACTTCTTTAATAGAATAATATCTGATGCATTGATCATTCCGTCAGAGTTTAGATCTCCTTTAACAGATGTATCAGCAAATGATGTACTTTCGCCCTCTTTTACAAAAACAGGCTCTGCTGTAACACTTGATTTCAATGAGATCTGAACTTCACTGCCTGAAATAGTTCTTCCGTCTGAGAGCTTCCAGCCTGATACTTCATAGCCTTCCTTCGGAATTGCTTTCACCGGCACAGGACAATCTGAAAAATATTTTCCTGTATATGAACCGTCTGTTCTTGTTGTTCCGACTATAACACTTCCATACTGGGAATCATTTTTTACTGTCAGTGAAACAAGATCGCCGGATATCTTAAGTGTTGATTTAAGTGAAGATACTATATTTGAATATCTGCTGTCAAAGAAAGATTTTACCTTGCTTACTTCACTTGAAAAATTATCTTTTCCATAGAAAGTTTTCATGGTATCAGATGCAAAATCTTTATAGTATGAGGATAATTCACTAATTAATGAATCCACTCTTGAAGAATTAAAATTGTTGTTCGCTATATCCATAAACGAAGCAGCAAACATGTTTTTAAACTTGTCATTTTTCAGAGCACCGTTTAAAAGATCTGAAATAAACGAGTTTCCCTTCATTATCTGGCTGAAAGTATTTGTATTTGCAGGGATCTGACCATACATATTTGCGCTGTATTCAGTATCAAACATATTAAAGCGCCATCTTCCATCCATATACTGGTTGCTTTCTTTAATTTTATTTGATTTCCACATGGAAACATTATTTGATCCCCAGTCTTTGTTGCCTATATAAATGTTGCTGCTCATATAATCAGCAAAGCATTCCATATCGACTTTTGAACAGAGCTCTTCATATGCTGAGTCATCACTGAAATCTGTAGACTTTACCCATGACCAGAGATTTTTGAAATCTTTGTAATCCTCATCATCGCCTTCTTCAAGCTTCTGGTTCTTGATGATAACTACACTCTTTTTGCTGACATCGAGATGGGAATTGATATAGTCGGGACTAACCTTTTCAGTGATCTCCATATGTCCGTAGAAAGCACCATTAATAAACACAATACACGGTTCCATTCCCTGAGTAAGGAAATTTCTGTCTGAAACAAGTGTCTGATTGATCTTGTCTCTTATTCTTGTTGATTCGTTATCGTTTCCGCCGTTTCTGAGAATAAAGCTGTCAAATTTTTTTATTGATTTTCCGTTATCTTCACTTTTTACATTTCCTGAAAAAAGATCATACTCAAACTCAGATGCACCGTAATCACTTCTTGCATAAACGTTCAGACTCTTCTGATTGAATCTTCTTGTATATCCGCCATGGATCCTGATACCAACATTCTGTTCGTAAGAATAGTCATAGCCTGAAAAGATCTGAAGATTTGCCGGTCTTTCCCATTCTCTTCCTGAGCCTTCATAATTTTTGAATATACCTGTTTTACTGTCGTACAGATTTGACGAATCGGTAACTATAGAAATCACTTTAACGTTCTGATAATATGATTTCGATCCTTTTAATCCTATAAAATAAACTCCGCAAACCGGTTCACTGACATTTCCTTCACTGTCAACAGCAACTGCACGTACTATATATGCTGATTTTGAACCGCCTGCCTGTGCTCCGCCGGGCTCTTTTTCTCCGTTCGGAGCCGGCTGATTTTCCGGTCTTCTCTCAGGCTCTCCGCCCTGATGATTACCTTCTTCGGGTCTGTGTTCTTCCCTGTGTTCATCCTCCCTGTGCTCTTCTCTGTGTTCATCCTGTTTTTCCTCATTCTGAGGCTTGGATACAGTAAGTGCTCCGGTGTATTCCGTCGATGAAACAGATGGAGTCGAGTAATCGGTCGTATAGTATATTTTGTTGCCCTGAGCTGATGACAATGTCAGTTCAAATTCATTATCATAAAAACCACTTGGTACTGAAAGTACAGGAGGTGCAACATACTTTTGCTTTACTTCCGAATTACTGTTTGATTCACCGGGTGAAAGAGAAAGAACTGCAAATGAATCCGAACCGTCAGATACTCTTCCGAATGAAGTGTCTGCATCAAGAACACCAAATGTGACCTGATCCACGATACCTCCGTCCGGTGACATCAGTGAAACTGTTTCACCATCAGTCGACAATCCGAAATATCCGGTGTACTGACCATCAAGGGTAAATTCCTTGGAATTCAGATATACAACGACTTTTGATCCTGCTTTTATAACAGAACCATCAGGGAAAACAAATCTGAAAGGTTTGGTTTCATCGTCAGTCAGTCCATAGCCACCGATATTTATATCATTTCCGGTAGGATTGTATAATTCTACATAATCATAGCAGTTTCCATCCTTTGAAGAAACGGTAGTATTTTTGGCACAGACTTCATTGATAACTAAGCTTCCCGAAGCTGCATTTACAGCATGATCAGGAACACAGACAGCTGATGATGTTACAGCAAGGAATGCCGAACAGCTGACTGCTGTAATCTTCTTTTTGATATTTTGCATTTGCGATCCTCCAGACCCGGTTAAAAAGTAATAATAATCATAATTTCATAATTTTAAAATCTGATACTTTCTATCATTTTTTTATCCTGAAATAAGATGCACCGGAAACTAAAAAAGTTCCCGGTGCATTTTATTTTTTATATCAATAACATTTGTTTTTTTATAACTTTTTACTTATAACATATTTTCTCATGAACTTTCTTTTTCAGCAAAAGTCCATGATACTTTTTCAGAATAGACCTTTTTATCGTTAAGGACATCTATCAGCTTCTGTGCAGCTATTCGTCCTATGTTCTTATCACCATGTGAAAGAGATGAGATCCTTACGGGTGAAATATCGCTCATTTTACTGTTGTCAAAGCTGACTACAGCAACGTCTTCCGGAACACCAATATCATGGCTCAGAAGGATCTTGATCAGTGAAAAAGCTATCTCATCATTATAGCATACGATCGCTGTAGCACCTTCTATTCGTGAAAGCAGATCTGCGCTGTCACTGAACATAAGCTCCTTCGATTCAGTTGTATACCAGATAACCTTTTCATCAGGAACCAGCATTCCTGCATCTCTCAGAGAAGTTATAAATCCGGAGTATCTGTCATGGCCCTGAAGGTCATCACTTTTAAAAATTCCTGCTATGTTCCTGTGACCCTTTTCAAGAAGGATATTTACAAGATCATATCCGCCCTGATAGTCATCAGCACATACAGATACAGCTCCTTCAATATCACGGCAGCATGCATTGAAAAATACCACAGGAAGATTTCTGCGGCTTATCTCATCATAAAGATCAAGGTTCGGACTTGGCATTGCAGTTTTTGTTCCTTCGATAAGCAAACCGTCTATAGGTTTTTTCAGCATTTCGTTTAACACCGTTCTCTCGTTATACACCTTATTGCCTGTTGCAGCAAGTATAGGAGTATATCCGTTGGCTGACAGAACTGATTCAACAGCTCTCAGCTGTCCTGGAAAAATATAATCATCTATGTATGTAGCTATGACGGCGATCAGAAAACTCTTTCTTGAACATTTTCCTGTTTTGACTGTTGAACCGCTGCCCTGTCTTTTGAAAATAAGTTCTTCTGCGACTAAAATATCCAGTGCTTTTCTCACAGTCTGTCTGCTTACTGAGTATATTTCGGACAATTCCTCTTCAGTTGGAAGAGTTTGTCCCTGTGTGTAAACTCCCGATAAAATCTGCTCTTTGAGCCTTTGTGATACAATCTCAAACTTTCTCATAAAATACAACTCCCACATATATTACATACAAATATAATACAACTTTTTTCAAAATATGTCAAGTAAAGTCATTTTTTTAAATTTGTATTTAATTTCTTTTTTCAAAGCTCTGTGTTGTTATAAAAATATTGCTGAAAATAATTAAATTACTATTTTTTTCATACTGTTCAAAAAAATACTTTTTCAGTTCAGAGTTTTTTATCAAATTTAATAAACAATAACTCAAATGATATTTTCCTATTGAAATCTTCAAAAAAATATATTATTATATGCTTTAGGGCTTTTGGAAAATTTTTTTAAAGCTCCGGCATACACAGATTTTACAAAAATAACATTTTACAAACCAATTATAAACATAAAACAAACATTTTTTATTTTTATAATTAAACTATAAAAAAAGCGAAATATACAATTTGAAAGCAAGGTGATATTATGAAAGAAAAAATCAAAAGGGTTTTTCTTTTTTGCATGTCTTCTTTCTCCTCTTTTCTCATAGATTATCTTTTGTTTAGTCTTTTTGAGTATCTTCTTCCGGACAGCAAAAATGCTTCCATTGTCGTTATGACTGTTATAGCAAACGTCAGTGCAAGAGTTATCAGTGCAACCTTCAACTACATAGTGAATACAAAACTGGTATTCGAAACAGAAAAGAGCATCAAGTCCGCATCTTCTTATTGTGCGTTAGCTCTGTTTATTCTTGTATTCAATACTCTGATCCTCAGTTTACTTACAAAATTTGCTCATATTGATCCGTTGATCGGTAAACTAATTACTGAAACCATTATGTTTGTTTTCAGTTACATTATACAGAGCAAGATCATTTTCAGAAACAAAGAAGAGAAATGTTATATTAAGAAAGAAATAGGTGAAGGTGTTTATGAAAAAAGATGCTAATTTAAAAATTGCTCTGATACCCGCATATCAGCCTGACGAAAAACTCGTCACACTAACAAAAGATATCAGAAAAAACGGTTTTTATCCTGTTGTTGTTGATGACGGAAGCGGAAAAAAATACAGAAAATTTTTTGAAGCTGCAAAAAAATATGCTGACGTATTATCATATTCAGAAAACAAAGGCAAAGGTCATGCGCTGAAAACAGGATTAAAGCATATAAAAAACAAGTTTTCCAATGATTATACAGTTGTTACTATCGATTCTGACGGACAGCACACTGTTCCTGATATGCTCAAAACAACTGATGAAGCTATATCAAATCCGGAATCCCTTGTGATCGGAGCAAGACAGTTTGACGGCAAGGTACCTTTCAGAAGCAGATTTGGAAACAGCATGACAAGAAAGATCTTTAAACTGAAAACCGGTGCAGTTGTATATGATACGCAGACCGGACTTCGTGCTTTTTCAGATAAACTTACAGATCTTATGCTTTCTGTCGAAGGAGCAAGATATGAGTATGAAATGAACATGCTGCTCGAATGTGCCTGCAGCGGCAGAAAGATCATAGAAGTACCTATCCATACAATATATATAAACGATAATGAAGGATCTCACTTTGACCCATTGCGTGATTCCATAAAAATTTATCGTGAAATATTCAAGTTTAAAAAACACAGGAGGAAAAAGTGATGAACAAATTCAAAAAACTGTATCCCTGGATATTCAGTCTGGCTCTGGTTGCCTTTACAGCATATGCTGTTCTGGATATCTTTGTAATTCCTAAAAAAGGGGAGATAATCGATACAGGAAACACATTCTCGTTTGCCGAAGCCATTCCGGATCAAACAGCAGCTTCAACTACGGTTACCACCGCAGTTTCCGGAACACAAAAATCAGCTGCATCAACTACTGTAACAAAAGCTTCATCAGAAAAGGATAAAAAAACAACTACAGCAGAAACTACTGCTTCAACAGAAGCAACTACCACTGAATCAGCTGCAGTTTCTGAGGCCGCTTCTCAGAATAACGAAGATCCGAACAATAACGAAGAAGATGTTAATGTAGACCTCATCGAAGAAGAAGTAAAGCCTATTGAAAGAGGTTCTGAGGAAGATCATATTGCCGATAACTACACGATCCAGGTAAGTCAGTTTGAAGCATTCGGATGTACGATACACTGTGCTGATGTTCAGCTTTCACACATTTCTTATCTGAAAACAGCTGCTCCAAACGGTGATTTTGGAAACAACAACAAAGACTACACATCTGAAATAGCCAAACAGGTCGGTGCTGTTTTTGCTGTAAACGGAGACTTTTTCGGTTCAAGAACCGAAGGTATCGTAATCAGAAACGGAAATCTCTACAGAGACAAGCCTTCATCCAAACGTGACTCTTTTGTTATCTGGAATGACGGTTCATGTGACATGTATATTCATGAAAATTCAACATCAGGTTCTGAGCTTGCTTCAAGACAGGCATATCAGGTATTTACATTCGGACCGGGTCTTGTGAGAGACGGCGAAATACTCATTGATGAAAACACTGAAGTAAACGGAAACCATATCGGAAACACAAACCCAAGATGTGCTATCGGCTACTATGGTCCAAATCACTTCCTCTTTGTAGCAACAGACGGAAGATATATAAACGACGAGCCGGGACTAAGGCTCTATGATCTTGCACAGATCCTGAGAGACAAAGGTGTTGCACTCGGCTACAATCTTGACGGCGGCGGATCCACAACAATGTTCTATAATGACGGACTTCTCAATACTCCTGCAAATAACAGAAACGATCTCGGAGAAAGAAAAGTCAGCGATATCATATATATCGGAGGTTGATCAACATGAGCGAAACAAATTATAATCTTGAAGCCGTAACAGAAAAAACTCCGAAGGAAAAAAGCAAAAAGCTTGCTGTCATATATCTTTGCATCACAATTTTTACTGCAATTTTCGGAGCTGTATATTCTGCTTTCGGACATGGTATCATTTCGTACCCTATGAAGCTTGCTTTTCTGTTCCCTCTTGTTATGGGACTTATTCCTTCTTTTATTCTTTCATTAAACAACAACGGCATTTTTCCTAAAATGCCTGCAAGATATCTCTGGCATTCTTCTGTTTCCCTTTTGACTGTCGGATCCGTTTTAAGAGGTGTTCTTGATATTTACGGAAACAACATGAATCCGTATCCTCGTGTTTATGTAATTGCAGGATGCGTTTTTGCATTAGCGGCTGTTATTTCACAGCTGGTTCTGAAGAATAAAGAATCAATAGAATAATACTATTTTTCCCCTTGCCGGAAATCATTCCGAAAAGGGGATTTTAGCTTTATTATGTCATAATTCTGAATTTATAATGACACTTTATTTTTTCTATTGATACTTATATTTTTATAATTTATAATTATGTAGTGGAAAACAAAATATAGAGATTAAGCCATTTTTCTAAACAAAATGTTTTTTCACAGGAGGTATTTCTATAATGAAAAAAGCAAGCAAATTATATGCAATTTTAACAGCAGCTGCTGTATCATTCAGCGTTCTGACTGCAGCAGGAGGAGCTAATGCTGCATCAGCACTTAAGGGCGATACTAACGGTAATGGAACTGTTGATTCTTCAGATGTCATCACTCTTATCAATTATCTGTTAAGTAAAGATGGAAGTTCATTTAACAACGAACTTGCTGATGTAAACAACGACGGAAAAGTAAATGTTAGCGATCTGATAATGATAAAAAGCGGTATTCTGAACGGTACATTCAGCGAAGCTGATGTAACAACAGATGTATCCGAAACTACAGATGTAAGCGAAACAACTGACATTTCATCAAATGACGTTCCTCAATATCAGGAACCTGTCATCGAGGGTGAAGAGCTTGTTGAAGAAGAAGAGGCTTCGTATTATGATGATAATATTTCAATAAAGATCAACAAATACAGAAGATATGATACAACTATCCATCTTGCAGATGTCAGACTTTCATCTCCTGAATACCTCAGAACCGCACTTGCCAACAACAAATACGGAAAAAATATTGCCAAGAATACAACAGAGATCGCCGAGCAGGTTGATGCTATATTTGCTGTAAACGGCGACTACTACGGCTTCTATAACAGAACTGACGGCATAGTACTAAGAAACGGAGTTCTTTATCAGGACAAACCGGGCAAATCAAGAGATGCACTTGCAATTTATCCTGACGGATCATTTGAGCTTATAACACCTGAAACATCAACATCAGGTGCCGAACTTCTTGAAAAAGGTGCATATCATGTTCTTTCATTCGGACCTGCTTTATATGACGGATCAAAAATACTTGTCGGGGAAAATCAGGAAGTCGGCTCACAGCACAGATCTTCTAACCCGAGAACAGCGATCGGTATAGTTGATAAAAACCATTATATGTTTATGTGCTCTGAAGGACGTTTGTCAAACGAAAAGGGTCTTTCTCTTTATCAGGTCGCAGAATTTATGAAAGATCACGGCTGTACCAAGGTTTACAATCTTGACGGCGGCGGATCATCTACAATGTGCTTAAACGGAAAGCTCGTAAACAGACCGACAAATGACGGAAAGAAAATCGCTCAGAGAGAAGTTAGTGATATTGTTTACATCGGTTACAAAGCTCCTTCATCTTCAAAGGAACCTGCCAAGGAAGAACCGGGCAGAACAGAACCCGGTAATGAACCAAAAAAATAATATCCGGTCATATAACAACACAGAGGATATCCCCCGCCTCTGCAGGCGACGGGTTCTATCTGACCAAACAGTCGGAGTACAATCTCCGACTGAGCGGAAACCGATTTTACGAATCGCCTCTGCTTGTTAAAAGCAGAGCTTTGAACAACACAGAGCTTTGAAAAAACCCATTGCTTATCATTCAAAAATAAGCAATGGGCTTTTTTTATCGTATCATATTTTTTATAGCTATAAAGTCAATAATATTTATCATTCCGTCATTATTAAGATCAGCATTAAAAAATGTTATAAAATCACTTATATATTTTTTCCCAAGAATAATTTCTTCCAGAATTTCTTTATCCTCAGTATCTATCTTTGAATCACTGTTAATATCTCCTTTAAAAGTGTTTCCGATACTTGTTTCAAAAGATGAACAAACAGATCTTAATACGATCAGATCTGTTATATCTGTGTTTCCGGAAAAATCAATATCATATTTCTCTGACCTGATATTTGAATTTGTTTCTCCTGTAAAAAGATACTCATACATCAGTACGATATCCTTCTGATCTTTCTTTCCGTCAGAATTAATATCTCCTCCGGTCTTTTCATTATCTGTATTTGCAACAGGAATAACAGAATAATTCCAGTTATACACCTTTGAAGAAGGAAGAAGATACTGTGATAGTGTTCCGGGTCCGCATGTTGCTGTTCCTGTTCCCATAGAACCATAGTTTATTCCAAGTATTGTCTCCTTTCTCGGAGTCAGCTCGTAAACATGGGAAGCTGAATTCAGATCAAAGGGAGTAAAATGAAGAGCCTGCGCTTCGAGTGGTGATGAAGCTTTAACAAGAACAGCAGTTTCTTTTGTCGGATCACTTACTGATATCCATCTGACTCCGGTAAGATTTCCGGTATCATCTACCTTCATATACGGATAGAAAAAGTCTGAAACTGTTTTATTCCATATTCCAACTCTTGCACACGATCTTCTGTCATTGTAGGTTTCATCCGGACCGTTTCCGTACCAGGAAACATTTTCAAACCCTTCAGGCAGGACCATCTTTGTTCCAACTCTAAGGAAATTACCCATTCCCGATCTCGTTGCATCTACAGAAACATCAACATTTATTACTCCGTCACCGTAAATCCTGTAGACCATTTTCTGCGACGTATTTCCTGCATCAGGAAATACAATATCAACTGTTATTTCTTTTGCACCGCTGCCGTCTTCTGAAACCGAGATATTTTTTACCTTTCCGTTGCCGTCTGCCTTCTCCCAGTTTGTGTCAAACAGCTTGCTTCTTCCGGAGTTTCCGTCATTTTCAGTCAGTCCTCTGTAAAAATTCGCCTCAGGTCCGCTTTCAAAAAGTATTTCTCCGTTATAAGTATAATTTGAAAGAAGACCTGTGGAACTGTCAAGAACTACTTTAAAATTTTCTCCGCTGATAAGATATCCGCTGTCATTTTCTTCAACGGATACGTTGGTGTCATGATGAACTTCTTCTGAAGTATTTGCCTCGGCAGATACTCTGAACTGTCCGAAAGCAAGCTCGGTTCCTGCCTTTATAAGATCTTCATCAATTTTTTGTTTTACGGAGATATCAAGGATCAGCTCATCACCGGAACTTACTGATGAAGGAAGAGTATACGGAATTGTCAGGATCCCTGATGAAAGCGGTTTGACTGATACAGCTTCCGCCTTGCCTTCATCACATATTTCTCCGTTCTTTAAAAGTCTGAATGATACATCATATTCTGACAGATCTTTAAAAGAGTTTTCGTTATACACTATAACATTTTGACTTTTCAGAACTTCCCCATCTGACGAAAAACGGAAATTCTGATACTGATATTTTACTTCATTTATCTCCGGCTGCGGATCCCTGTCCGGACTGACTATACCGTTCTGACAAAAGCTGTTATCATTCGGAACGTCTCCCCAGTCACCGCCGTACGCCATAAAATGACCTTTTGTTTCTTCAGAATATAAATGCTTATGAGCATCGTCAAGCGAATAATAATCCCACGGACCTGATTTTTCCAAGACGATATCACTATAATCAAGCCATACAAGCACTGAAGGATCTGTTGAAGCTATATTCGGAGATGAACTCATCTGTCCCTTTATTTCGCTTGCTGACAAAGCCTTTGAGTAAATTCTCGCAACCGAAATCGCTCCGTCAAATCTTCTTCCTGTCTCAGTATCGATGCCGATTCCGACAGGCTGACTTCCTCCTGCAATACCGTCTGAAACTGATGTTTTCTTCATCAAAACGCCATCAACGTATATCGATATATTTCCTTTGTCATATACACCGGCAACCTGATGCCAGTTTCCGACCCATCCTGAAGGAAAATCACACGAAACTGCTTTCCACTCTGAATCATAGACGAAAAATTCCAGTCCGCTGCCGGAGCTTTTTGTTTTCAAAGCCGCCTGTGTATCGCCCTTTGCTATAATAACGTTATTTAAATCAGATGAATCAGGCTTTACCACTGCTTCAAAGGTAAATGATTTACCTGTTCCTGATAAAACTGAATTGAGCTTTGAGCTGTTTGTAATGACCGAATATCCTGTAAAAGCCTTTCCGCTGTTACAGGTTTTACCTGAAGCGTCTGAAATAAATGAAGAATCGGAGCCTGTACATTTTCCCTGATTTCCTTTACTGTCCGTAAAAATCCATTCCGAACCGCCTTTGTCAATACTCACCAGTCTTGACTGATCTGCCCAGTCCCATATAAAACCACCAAGCATATTGTCTGCACTTCTTATAACATCCCAGTACTCCTTCATTCCGCCGACTGAATTTCCCATGGCATGACAGTATTCGCACATAATATACGGTATTTTTCCGTTTCCTGCCTTATATTTTATCCCATCCTGTGAAGGATACATCTGGCTTGACAGGTCAACGCCCATCGAATCTCCCTGTCCTTCACTATGAACCGGTCTTGTAGGATCATTTTTCTTAAAAAACCAGATCATATCTCTGAACAGACCGTTTGATGATCCCGGATCTCCGGTATATACCATTTCATTTCCAACAGACCAGCTGAATATAGCAGGATAATTTTTTAATCTTTCAAATGCTGTTTTGGTCCTGTCCATTCCAAGTTCATAGAAAAGACCCTTTGCATCATCATCATTCATAAGTGCATGTGACTCCATATTAGTCTCAGCCATCATATACAAGCCGTATTTTCCACACAGCCAGTACATATATGAATCATTGCTGTAATGAGAAGTACGAACAGCGTTAATGTTGTACTGCTTCATAAGACGAACATCTTCCAGCATTGTTTCCTTCGGAGTTGCTTTTCCATGAACGGGATCGGTATCGTGCCTGTTTACGCCTTTTATCAGAAGATGTTTTCCGTTTATTGTAACAGGATCCCATTGTGATGTTGTTACTCTGAAGCTTCCGTCAACCTCTGTACGTGTAAATCCTATCTCTCTGAAACCAAGCTGTGCTGATACGGTTTCTACAGATCTTGAATTTCCGTCTTTAAGAGTAAGAACCAGAGCATATATATTCGGATCCTCTGCACTCCAGAGCTTTGGTGATGAAACAGGAATCTCAATTTCAAAAGAACCTTTTTTTCCTGACGATGCACTGATTCCCGTTATTTCCTGACCGGTTAAAATATCGGTTCCGTTTTCATCAAATGCACTGATCTTCATACTCCATCCTGACATGTCAGATGTTGAATTATTTTTTATTTCACCGTTGATTTTCAGAACAGCATCTCTATAGTCCGAATCCAGATCAGTCACAACCGTATAGTCATCAATTTTGATCAGCGGCTCCGATGTAAGAAAAACATCACGGAAAATACCGCCATCGTAGATCATATCCTGATCCTCAAACCACGTTCCGTCACAAAATTTATGAACTTCAACGCAGAGTGTGTTTTCTCCGTCCTTAAGATAATCAGTAATATCGAATTTATGCGGACTGAACGAATCTTCACTGTATCCGACCTCTTTGCCGTTAAGATAAACATAGTATGCTGACTCAACACCGTCAAACTGAATATATGTTCTCCTTCCTGAATCATATATATTTTCGCCCGGAATAAATTTTTTTATATATAGTCCCACCGGATTATAATTCACCGGAGCCGCCGGAGCCTGAACAAAGCTGTCATATTTCGACTGAAACGGCACTGAAATATTCGAATAAATAGGAAAGTCAAACCCCTGACACGTCCAGCTTTCCGGCAGAGTAACTTCTTTGAAGTTCTTGTCAGGAATATAGCTTTCATCTGCAAAGCCTTCAGAAAAATATTTGTCTGCTTCAGATTGATTCATCACTACATTGAGTGACCACAGCTGATCCTCACCGGTCAGCAGCTGAAAATACTCAGAAGCTTCCCTCGCATCATAATCATTTACCGCATCACAAGCAGATCGTTCATCCTGAAACGGTACAATCGTCACTGACGCCTCTTCCCTGTTGATACCGAAAACATCCTCAGCATTTTTTTTGTTTCCGTTCAGATCGGTATACGACGTTCCTGTCCACTCCTTATGAGTAAATTTTTTGGAATCTGTATCAGTTCTGAAACATGGCATCAAACCTTCTGATGACGTTCCTGCTGCCTTGAGAGTATGATATTTTTCTTTTGGCAAAGCAGACACAGCGATAAAAACTGCTGTAAAAAATGCAATGATTTTTTTGATTTTCATTTTAAAAATCACTCTCCTTAAATAAATTTAACTTTACACTATTCCTATCGGCACACAAATTTATGTCGATATGTATATTATATTATCGAACTTGTATAATGTCAACATAATCATGTAACATTTCTTTTATTTTTTATAACAAATAACACATCGCATTGATAGATTTCAACCGCTGAGTACAGTCAGACAAATTGTCATATAGAATAACTTTTAATCAGATTGGTTTAATCCAATTTTATTCAACTTTAACAAAGATATATACATCGTTATGTTGCTAATATACATATTCAGAAAATTTATTTTTACTCATATTTCGTTATTGACATTTTGATGTCGTTGTGATAAAATAATATGTGTTAAAAAAAAATCAGCAGTTTAGATAGCAATAATAATTTAGTTTAAAAGGAAATATTTATATACATAAAGGAGCAGTGGATGATCGTCGATACTGCTCCTTTTTTCATCATAAAATTACAAAAAAATATCCGTATCATTTTAAAGTGATACGGATTTTTTAATAATATACAACTTTTTAATGCATTATTTCGACAAAGCTTCCTTAACTGATCTCATTACTATATTCAGACCTTCTGTAAGTATCTCATCCTCGATAGTAAGAGGCGGCATGATCTTAAGTACTCCGTCATGTCTTCCTGCAACCTCAAGGATCAGATGATTGTCAAATGCCTTGTGGACGCAATCGATCGCGATCTTAGAATCGATCTCGTTGAAATCAATGCCCCAGATCATTCCTATTCCTCTGATTTTTATTCTTTCATCAAGAGGTCTGATCTCTTTTTCAAGGAACTGTTCGATAATTACACTCTTACGTTTAACCTCTTCGTCTATCTTATGCTCGTTAAAATATTTTATTCCGGCCTTTGAGCCGACAAATGCAAGCTGATTTCCTCTGAATGTTCCATTATGTTCTGCAGGTCTGAATATATCAAGCTCCGGCTTTACAAGAACTATTGACATAGGAAGTCCGAATCCGCTTATCGATTTTGAAAGAACTACCATGTCAGGCTCTATTCCTGCTCTTTCAAAAGAGAAGAACGTTCCTGTTCTTCCATTTCCGACCTGAATATCATCCACGATCATCAGAACACCATGTCTTGTACAAATATCTCTGACTTTCTTCAGCCATTCAACTGATGCAATGTTTATACCGCCCTCGGCCTGAACTGTTTCAAGAAGAACAGCCGCCGGCTTGTCTATTCCTGAATGATCATCCTCAAGTACCTCTTCAAGATAATCGGTCGAATTGATCCTGCTGTTGCAGTAAGGCATAAATACAGCGTTGTTTAAAGGAACTCCTGCGCCTTCACGGCTGACCTGGTCTGTTGTGCAGGCAAGACTTCCGAGTGACATTCCGTGGAATGCTCCTGAAAATGCGATAACATTTGTTTTACCGGTATTTTTTCTTGCAAGCTTGAGCGCTGCCTCTACTGCGTTTGTTCCTGTTGAACCGCAGCACATTACTTTATAGTCAAGTTTTCTTGGCTTTAAGATCATTGTTTCAAGGGCTTCTATAAACTCTTCCTTTGCCTTGGTATACATATCAAGGGCATTTATGATCCTGTCCTCTGACAGATAATCAAGAACCGCTTTTTTTATTTCACTGTTGTTGTGACCATAGTTTACCGAACCCGCAACTGCAAGGAAATCTATATAACGAACATTGTCAGTCGAAAAAAGCTCGGCATTTTTGGCATGATCAAAAACTACCGGATACTTTCTGCAGTATGATCTGACATTTGATTCATATTTTTCAAATATTTCAAACATTTTATTCATCTTCCTTAAGATTTCAAATTATTGCGAAAAGGTCAGTGTATATGTGACCTCACGTATTTTAATTTTAACACTTATCAGAGTGATAGTCAACAATTTTTTTTCATTATTATTTTAATTAAATTTACCTTAATAAACATATTTTCAAATTAAATACCTCTTAACAGTGTCTTTATTTTGAAAAAAATATGACATATCATTAATTTGATTGACAGAATTTATTATCATAAATTATAATGAAATAAAAACAGCCCGGGATGTCTCCAGCACTCCTTTGCTGTTTTCAGTCAATAAATGTTTTTATATGGAGGTTAGTAGTTTATGAGCATGAAGAAAAACAAAAAAAATATTTTCATTGCTTCTTTTCTTATCTGTTCACTGATGCCTGCAGCAGCTGCAAGTGCAGCATCTCTCGGTGATGTTAACGGAGACGGAAGCTTCAATGTTTCTGACATCAAAGCAATGTCAAAATATTTTACCGGGGCATCTGCTTCAATCGACACATCCGCTGCTGATTTTGACGGCAACGGAAAAATAAATATCGTTGATCTTATCAAGGCAAAAAATACTCTTCTTGAAAACGGAAGTACAAGTACTGAAACACAAACCACCGTTAAGCTTAACGGATCATCAATATCAGTAACAGGCAAAAATGCCACTGCTTCAGGCAGCACACTTACGATCACAGGTTCAGGTATATTCAACATCGAAGGAAAACTTTCAAACGGTCAGATCATCGTTGATGTTGACAAAAACGCCGACCCGGGAACTGTTAAGCTGTTCTTCAACGGTGTGGACATTACATGTACAAAGGACGCTCCTGTATATATCAAGAGTGCTGAAAATACTTCAATCAATCTTGCTGACGATACTGTAAACTATATCAATGACGGTTCAGCCTACAATGAAACAGAAGCTGCCATCTACGCCAAGGATGATCTCACCATCAAGGGCAACGGACGTCTTGAAGTTCATGCATCTACATACTTTGGAATTCACTGCAGCAACGATCTCAAGATAAACGGCGGCGACATATACGTTCTCACTGATACCGAAGACGCTGTAAGAGGCAAAGATTCTGTAACAGTCAAGAGCGGAAAGATATTTATTGATTCTGCCGGAGACGGTATCAAATCAACACAGGGCAATGTTGATATCGAAGGCGGCACTGTTCAGATCAAGGCTTCAAGTGATGCCATCCAGGCTGAAACAACAATCAACATTTCAGGCGGTGACGTTACTGCCTGTGGCGACAGAGGTCTTACCTCCGTAACAAAAACAAATATCACCGGCGGTTCAGTTCTGGCTACGAGTTCCAAGGAACAGGTTTCAAATATCTCATGCAAGATCAGTGCAATGACACTCGACTACGCTAAAGAATGGAAAAAGAACAATCCTATTGCTCTGACAACATCCGGAAAAGCAGTCAAATTTGAAAAGGATACATACAAGAAATTCTCATATGCATTTATCGCCGATGAATCCTTAAACGGCAGCTACACACTCTACACAGGCGGTATCAACACCGGCACTGTTAAAACAGGAAGTCCTGCCAAATTTACAAATGTAAACAATGAGTCAGATGCAGACACACTTTATTCAGATTTATTCGATCAGACTGTTGTTCACAACATAAGCATCAATATGCCTGAAAGTGACTGGGAACAGCTCAAATCAACCGCAACAAAAGAAGAATACTTCACATGTGACCTTTCAATAGACGGAGTAAAATACAAGAACTGCGCTATCAGAACCAAAGGCTTCAGCTCACTTTCAGCTGTTGCAGGTCAGGGCGGAGAAAAATTCAGCTTCAGAATCAAACTCGACAAATATGAAAAATATCAGAACTACAAGGGACTCACAGAATTCTGTGTAAACAACCTTTACGGCGATTCTTCCGGTATGAGAGATACTCTCTGCTATGATGTTCTTCATGAACTTGGTGCATATGCTCCTGATACAGCATATACAGATGTATATCTTAACGGAAAGCTCTTCAGTTTCTACATTCTCTGCGAAGTTCCTGCTGAAACAATGGGCGAAAACTTCTCAACAGACAATGATGCAACAATATACAAAGCTGATCAGGTTTCATGTACATTCCAGCAGAATCAGAGACTCTCTGACTTCAGCGTAAAATACGGTCCTGACGAACAGATGACACATATTACTGAAGTTGTTGAAGCTATCAATAAGGTTACTCCTGACAACTACAAGTTTATCGAGGATATAGTTGATGTATCAAGCTTCCTCAAGGGCTTTGCCGTAAACTGCTATATGTGCAACACAGACAGCTACAACGGCTCAATGGCTCATAACTATTACCTGCTCTGGAACGACGGCAAAATGAGCTATGTTGCATGGGACTACAACCTTTCTCTCGGCGCATTTATGGGAGGTACTTCAAGTGTAAACGCTGATATCACAACAGGACTTGACGGTGCAAGTGCAGCAAACAGACCGCTCGTCGGAAAACTTCTTGCTGTTCCTGAATATTACGATGAATATATCGGCTATGTAAAACAGATAGCAAACTACTTCAAGGATCCTGAAGCAAGAGTAAATAAAATTGACAAAGTTATAGGCTCACATATCAAGGCTGATCCGAGATACCTCTTCACATATGATGAATATGTTTCAGGTATTTCAAAGAGTGCTGAAGGTCTTCAGGTTTCAGACGATGCAACAGGCGGCTGGGGCAACATGGACTGGGGCAATATGGACTGGGGCGGCTTCGGCGGCGAAGGCGGCGACCAGGACTGGGCTAATATGGACTGGGGCAACATGGACTGGGGCGGCTTCGGCGGCGGAGACGGTGCAGGCTTCGGCGGCGGTGATGGTGCCGGCGGATTTGGCGGCTTCGGCGGTGAAGGCGGCGACATGGACTGGGCTAACATGGACTGGGGCAACTTTGACTGGGGCGCTATGGACTGGGGCGCTGACGGTGAAGGCGGCGCTGACTGGGGCAACATGGACTGGGGCGGCTTCGAAGGCGGCGGCTGGGTCATGGACTTCGGCGGTACAGTTTCAGTTACAGACTTCCTCATAAAACGTTATGAAGTTGTTATGGGTCAGATTTCGTAATTATCAATTTCCTAATATACAAATACACTACTTACAGAAAAGATCTTTCGATTTTACCTCGAAAGATCTTTTCTCTTTTATTTTTTAATGCTTTAACATTGTTCAAAATTTGAAATTATTATGACATATCTTTAATTTGATTGACATGCTTTGCTTCCATGAATTATAATTAAATCAAATGAGTTTGATTCTATTTTTATGTTTACATTTTAGTAAACATATATTAACTATGGAGGTTAGAATTTTATGAGCATGAAAAAGAACAGAAAAAATATTTTCATTGCTTCTTTTCTTATCTGTGCACTGATGCCTGCAGCTGTTGTAAACGCTGCTTCACTCGGTGATGTTAACGGAGACGGAAAATTTAATGTTTCTGACATTAAAGCAATGTCAAAATATTTTACCGGTGCATCTGCTTCAATAAATACTTCTGCAGCTGATTTTGACAGCAACGGAACTATAAACATTGTCGATTTCATAAAAGCCAAGAATACACTTCTTGAAACAGGAGGAGATCCTGCTGAAGAGACAGAAACAAATATTAAGCTCAACGGAAGCTCTATTTCCGTAAATGGCGAAAATGCCACCGCTTCAGGCAGCACTCTTAAAATTACAGGTTCCGGCAAATTCAATATCGAAGGAAAACTTTCAAATGGTCAGATCATCGTTGATGTTGACAAAAATACTGATGCAGGAACAGTAAAGCTGTTCTTCAACGGTGTTGATATCACATGTTCAAACGATGCGCCTGTATATATCAAGTGCGCTGAAAACACATCGATAAATCTTGTTGAAGGTACTGTAAACTACATAAATGATGGCACTGCTTTCAACGAAACGGAAGCTGCCATCTATGCAAAAGATGACCTCACCATCAAGGGCGACGGACGTCTTGAGGTTCATGCAGCAACCTACTTCGGAATTCACTGCAGCAACGATCTCAAGATCAACGGCGGTGACATCTACGTTCTTACTGATACCGAAGACGCAGTAAGAGGCAAGGATTCTGTAAAAGTCAAGAGCGGAAAGATCTTCATCGATTCCGCAGGCGACGGTATCAAATCAACACAGGGCAATGTTGACATCGAAGGCGGAACTGTACAGATCAAGGCTTCAAGTGATGCGATTCAGGCTGAAACGACCATCAACATTTCAGGCGGCGATGTTACTGCATGCGGTGACAGAGGACTTACATCAATTGAAAAAACAAATATTACAGGCGGTTCTGTTCTTGCTACAGGAACAAAGGAACAGGTATCCAACCTTTCATGTTCAATAGGTGCCATGACACTTGACTATACTAAGGAATGGAAAAAGAACAATCCGATAGCTCTTACCACATCCGGAAAAGATATCAGATTTGAAAAAGATACTTATAAGAAATTCAGTTACGCATTTATAGCTGATGAATCATTAAGCGGCAGCTACACGCTCTACACAGGCGGCATCAACACCGGAAGTGTAAAAACAGGAAATCCTGCAAAATACACAGATGTAAACAATGAATCAAACGGTGACGTACTCTACTCTGATTTCTTTGATCAGTCAGTTGTACACAATGTCAGCATCAGCATGCCTGACAGCGACTGGGCTCAGCTCAAAAAAGAAGCTACAAGAGAAGAATATTTCAAATGTGATGTTTCCATAGACGGTGTTGAATACAAAAACTGTGCTATCAGAACCAAGGGCTACAGTTCACTTTCTTCTGTTGCAAGTTCAGGAAGTGAAAAATTCAGCTTCAGAATCAAGCTTGACAAATATGAAAAATATCAGAACTACAAGGGACTCACAGAATTCTGCGTAAACAACCTATACGGTGACCCGTCCGGAATGAGAGACACTCTCTGCTATGATGTTCTTCATGATCTTGACGCATATGCTCCTGACACAGCATACACTGATGTATATCTCAACGGAAAACTTTTCAGCTTCTACATTCTCTGCGAAGTTCCTGCTGAAACAATGGGTGAAAAATTTGCAACTGACAATGATGCCACCCTCTACAAAGCAGACCAGACTTCATGTACATTCCAGCAGAACCAGAAGCTCTCAGACTTCAGTGTAAAATTCGGACCTGATGAACAGATGACACATATCACTGAACTGGTAACTGCAATAAATCAGGTTACTCCTCAGAACTACAAGTTTATCGAAGATATTATGGATGTTTCAAGCTTCCTCAAGGGCTTTGCCGTAAACTGCTACATGTGCAACTACGACAGCTATAACGGAATGATGGCACACAACTACTACCTGCTCTGGAACAACGGAAAAATGAGCTATGTAGCATGGGACTACAACCTCTCACTCGGTGCTTTCATGAGCGGAGCTTCAAGTGTAAATTCAGATATCACATCAGGTCTTGACGGCACAAGTGCTTCAAGCAGACCGCTTGTAGCTAAGCTTCTTGCAGTTTCTGAATACTATAATGAATATATCGGTTATGTAAAACAGATCGCTGATTTTTACAAGGACCCTGAATCATATATAAAAAATATCGACAGTCTTATCGGTTCTCATATTAAATCCGATCCAAGATACCTGTTCTCTTATGACCAGTATGTTAAAAACATTTCCAGAAGTGCTGAAGGTCTTCAGGTTTCAGGTAACTCCGGCGGCTGGGGCGGCTTTGGCGGCGGCGGCTGGGGATTCGTAGGAGCTCCCGGAGACGGCGGCTGGGGCGGCCAGGACTGGGGCGGCGGTCAGAACTGGGGTGGCCAGGGCGGCGGCCAGAACTGGGGCAACATGGACTGGGGCAACTTTGACTGGGGTCAGAACGGCGAAGGCGGCGGAAACAATGCCAACTGGGGCGGCATGGGCGGCTTCGGCGGATTTGGTGCAGGCTTCGGCGGTGAAAATGTATCTGTAACTGACTTCCTTATCAAACGTTATGAAGTAGTTCAGGGTCAAATCAGGTAATCTTCATTTCCCATTTATACAATAATACATAACTTCTGAAAAGATCTTCCGTTTTCCCTACGGAAGATCTTTTCTTTTTAAAAAAACAGGACCACGAAAGATTCGCGATCCTGTTTTTTTATTTTTAACTATAAAATCTGATCCTTATCTGGATGTTGGGAAATATGGTCTGAGTGAATTTGCAAGTCCGCTGATAGGCATTGTCTGGAGCCAGATATGACCCGGACCTGTTACTCTTGTATTGAACAAGCCTTCACCGCCTGCAAGAACATTACCAATACCTTTGATCTGTTCAATATCAATTGAACATGTTCCGTCCATAGCAGCAAGATAACCTGTATCAATAAGCATTGATTCACCGGGACGAAGATCATATTCGATCGTGCTTCCGTCAATTTCAAGGAATGCCATACCCTGTCCTGTAAACTTCTGCATTACAAATCCTTCACCGCCGAAGATACCTGCGCCAAGTTTCTTCTGGAAAAATACATCCATCTGTACGCCTTCTGTAGCAGCAAGATATGCTTTCTTCTGTGCAACGATCATTCTGTCAGGTGCAATCTCTACTGCAAGAATATGACCCGGCATTGATGTACCGAAAGCAATTTCTCCGGGACCTCCCTGAGCTGTATATTTATTCTGGAAAAGTGATTCACCTGATACTACTCTTGAAAACATTTTTCCAAGATTTCCTCCGGCTGCATTTGTAGACATCTGCATATTTGGAGACATCCATGTCATTGCACCCTTCTGACAGTTTACTGTTTCGTTTGGTTCAAGTGTCATTATAACGACCGGAAATGGTTCACCTTTAACTTCGTATCTCATATATTTGTACCTCTTTCTTTTTATAAATATTGTTTTATCTGTTAATAAGATTAAATTATGTATTTATTATAGCATCATTTTACATCAATGTCAACAAAAGATCACATTTTTTGATTATCTGCAATAAAATTTGTTCCTCATTTTATTGAATATGAGAAAAAAGTGCCGGACTGTTTTGTTAAAGTCCGGCACCGTTTTTTTATGAATTCAAAGCTCTGTATTGTTATTATTTAAAACTTGCAATTGATTCGTTTATCTTAGCCATTTTTTCTTCCGCAGCCTGAAGCTTAGCTTTTTGTTCATTGATAAGCTTTTCAGGTGCTTTTGCAATAAAGCCCTGATTATTGAGCTTTCCTGCAAGGAAGTCGATATCCTTCTGTACTTTTTCCTTTTCTTTGGTGAGTCTTGCGATCTCCTTATCCTTGTCAACAAGCTCATTCATCGGAATAAATGCTCTCGCACTGTCAGTAACTGCAGTAACTGCATCTTCAACAGAAACCTTTTCAGAAACATTTACACTGCTTGCTGAAGCTAATTTTTCAAAGAACATTGCACAGTCATTGAAAAGATCTGTGAATTTTGTTTCGATATATACATTTGCCTTTACTGAAGGCGGAATGTTCATTTCTGTTCTTCTGTTTCTGATTTCTCTGATTACTTCGATAACTTTTTCAAAGGACTGAGCTTCTTCCTTGTATGAAAGTGATTCTTCAAATACAGGGAATTTTTCAAGCATAATAGGTGTCTTTCCATCTGTCAGAGTCTGCCATATTTCTTCAGTGATGAAAGGCATGAAAGGATGGAGAAGCTTAAGCATACCCTGCATGATAAATACAAGAACTGCCTGTGCTGTTTCCTTTGTTTCACCGCCTGCCTGAATTCTCGGCTTTGTAAGCTCGATATACCAGTCACAGTATACATCCCAGATGAAATCATAAAGTTTCTGTACAGCAACACCAAGCTCGTAGCTGTCAAGATTGTCGTTGACTTCCTTTGCAAGATCGTTGAACTTGCTTATGATCCACTTATCTTCAATGTTGAGATTGTTAGGAAGTTCTGTAAACTGATAATCATCAGGAAGATTCATCATGATAAATCTTGAAGCGTTCCAGAGCTTATTTGCAAAGTTTCTTGAAGCCTTAACTTTTTCTTCTGTGTAACGCATATCATTTCCCGGAGCATTACCGGTAGCAAGTGTAAATCTCAATGCATCAGCGCCATATGTTGCTATAACTTCAAGAGGATCGATACCGTTTCCAAGTGACTTGGACATCTTTCTTCCCTGTGAATCACGTACAAGACCGTGAATAAGTACTGTATCAAAAGGAACCTTGCCCATATGTTCGATTCCTGAGAACATCATTCTTACTACCCAGAAGAAAATGATATCATATCCGGTAACGAGTGTATTTGTAGGATAGAAGAAGTCAAGGTCTTCTGTCTTGTCAGGCCAGCCGAGTGTTGAGAACGGCCAGAGTGCTGAACTGAACCATGTATCAAGTGTGTCAGGGTCCTGACGCATCGGCTTTCCGCATTTCGGGCATACTGCACTGTTTTCCTTGGTAACTACCATTTCACCACAGTCATCACAGTAAAATGCAGGTATCTGATGTCCCCACCAGAGCTGACGTGAAATACACCAGTCTTTTATGTTTTCAAGCCAGTGATAGTAAATTTTGTTAAATCTTTCAGGAACAAATTTTGTTTCGCCGTTCTTTACTGCATCTATAGCCGGCTTTGCAAGAGGTTCCATCTTTACGAACCACTGCTTTGAAACTCTTGGTTCAACTGTTGTTCCGCAGCGGTAGCATGTACCAACATTATGGCTGTAGTCTTCGATCTTTACGAGAGCGCCTTCAGCCTCGAGGTCAGCTACGATAGCCTTTCTTGCATCGTATCTGTCCATACCTGCATAGTTAGTATAGTCTTCTGTGATCTTTGCTTCGTCT